>NZ_JAPVZM010000005.1:0-114409 GCF_041432335.1 Streptococcus sp. 20925_1_24
GATATTGAAAAACATGTGAAAGTTCCTGAAGGTGGAAAAATTATTGGAGTAGGTGAAATTCCAAAAGTAAATACTCCAGGAGATAAAGGTACTGTCAAAGTTAAAATTGAACTTCCTAATGGTAAACAAATAGAAGTAGAGGTGCCTGTAAACGTAACTCCAATTAAAGATATCGTGAAAAAACTTGGGGATCCAATTACAAATGAGGATGTTGAAAAACATATTCAAATACCAGAAGGTGGAAAAATCATTAGTATCGGGGATAAACCATCTACAGATGTACCGGGAGAAAGACCAAGTGTTCCAGTAGTAATCGAATTACCTGGAGGTAAACGAGTAACCGTTAAAGTCCCTGTTATTGTTACCCCAAAAACAACTCCTGTAGTGGTTGAGGTAGGAACACCGATTACAGAAGATATGGTGAAGCAACATGTTGATTTACCAGAAGGATGGAAAATTACTAAAGTTGGAGAAATTCCAAAAACGAATACACCAGGTGATAAACCATCTGTAACGGTTGAGATTGAATTACCGGATGGACGTAAAGTGACAGTAGAAGTTCCTGTCAAAGTAACTTCTAAATCTAATCATGGTAATAGTTACGGTAATAATGGTAGTTCAACAACTCATATCGTAACACGTTACCAAGATGGTGATGGTAAAGAAATTTCTCCAAACGAAAATGGTAGCCATGGACCTAAGACTTTAGAAGGCTATGAATATATTGGCACTAAGACAGATAAAAATGGCAATGTGATTCATACCTATAAGAAAGTAACTATCCCGACTCGTTCTGAGCAACCAAGCTCTCCAGAGACTCCTACAAGTCCAGAAAAATCAGTAGCTACTCCAGTTCAGACAAGTTCTACTGATTCTAAACCAGTAGCCGTTGAAACAACCGTAGCCAATGACAAGAAGGAATTACCAAATACTGGTACAGAAGATAAGTCTGGTCTAGCTAGTCTTGGACTTCTTGGAATGTTGGGTGCATTCGGACTCGTAGCTCGTAAGAAAAAAGAAGATTAAAGATTTGTCGATTATTTATCTTGTGTAATATTAAATCCAGACCTATATAAAAACTTTACGAAATAGTATTTGGATAATAATATAAAGATTGTTGATGCTGAAAAAATATCAGGATCACAGGAACGTATAGTATCAGTAACTTAAAAAAGTCTGATACTATGCGTTTTTTTATGGAAAGATTTATTAGTACTTACTTTTTATAAAGTTTTTAACTAATATAAATGTTTTACTTATTTATTGTAGATATGTTTTGTAATGATTGTGATACTTCTTTCAAGGAATATTTGGTAGGATTGGAGTGAAAAAAGATTAACTAGGAAAGAAGGAAGTATATGGAAGCCATTTATCAACGTGATTCGGATCAAGATGGACTGACTGATGCTCAAGAATTGGCGCTAGGAACCAATTCTCTAAGCGCAGATTCTGATGGCGATGGTCGTTCAGATTTAGTGGAAGTAGAAGAAGGAACCAATCCCTTAGAAAAGGATTTACAAGACATAGACCAAACAAGTATAACTGAACCGTCTTCAGTATTTATGGAAATGAAACAAAAGATTTCAGATATGATGGAGAGTCACTACAAGGAATTTATACAGGCTCTTATTAGTATTGAAACAGGGATTGAAAACCAACAAGACCTTGAAGACTTATATACTTACTACATGAGAACAGATGCCGCTTCTCTTTTGTCTAGTGATTTAGAAACCAGTCCTCAAGAGGTTGAAATGGAGATAGAGTTGTAGGGGAATCATGTGATTCTCCTATTTTCGTATAGATGAAAGGAGCAAGTATGGAAGTAATGCAATTATTGGCTATGTTTCGTGGAACAATTCCAAAAGATAGGGAGAAAATGACCCTATTTCTTCGTTATCAAGCGCAACATTTTGATGAGAAATGGCAAGACTTGGTAGAAAGTTTTTTGGCTGAAGAGGGCAAGATAGAAGAGATACCTCATGTGTATTCGTTTCATCAAGATATTATTTCTTTCCTAGAGGCTAGTTCTGAAAATCATGACCAAGATTTAGAAAGTTACACAAGAAATATTGGACAAGCAGGCCTAAGTAAATTATCTCAATTAAGTAATTTTGAGAAAAACTTGGTGCTAGAAGTCGCAACCTATAACCTTTCCACTCGATTTTATATCCAATCTGAAAAAGAGAAGCTAACACCATTAAGTGAGCTTGTATGTCATCAGAAACAGGATGTCAATTTAGTCAATGTCTATCGGGTTGCGAATAATCTATCTGACCGCATTAGTAGAGATATAGAGGAGTTTCTTCTAATGGTTGATTCCAAAGAACTAAAAAAAGAGGTTCTTGAGATTCATTTTGAAGAAAAAGAAGGAGATGTTCTAGCCTATTTGGGTTCAGAATTGATGGCTACTTTAGATACCGTTACGGATTTTGTCCATCATGAAGAAAACTATAAACAACTACCACTGACACAAAAGCTGAAGATTATTACTCATTTTGATGAAGTAAAGGCTATAAGAGAAAAGTCTAAGCAAGTAGAGGAAGCAGTCTTACCTTTAGATAATATTGACCAGGTAGAAGAAAATGTGGAAGTTCATTCCCTATCTGAAGTAGATAAAATTGTAGAAGAAGCTTTGAGAGAATATCCAATCAATTCACAAGTAAGTTATAAAGGACAAGTATTTCAGTTGGTTTCGATTGAAAATGCACAGTTAAATGACTTAGTTCGCCTAGAGCTATTCAATGATTCCAACCAGTTATTTGAAGAGAATCCTATCTTATACTTGAACAGTTTGGAAGAGATTGAACAAGTATTGTCTCATATAGAACTTGAAAAAGAAGATTCAGAGATTGAGATGGATTCATCAAGTGAAAGTCAGGAAATAGATTTGTTTTCCTATCTGGAAGAAGAAAATGAAAAGGATAAGGAAACAAAATCTTTAATTTCAGGTATAGAAGATACGGATGTCCCCGTTCAAGATTTTGTTTTTCCAGATGATTTAGAGGACTTTTATCCTAAGACAAATCGAGAAAAAATTGAAACGAATATCGCCGCAATTGAACTTGTTAAAAGATTAGAAAAAGAGGGACGACAAGCGAATCCAGAAGAACAAGAGCTACTAGCCAAGTATGTCGGCTGGGGCGGTCTTGCCAATGAATTTTTCGATGAACTCAATCCAAAGTATGAAACAGAACGTTTAACTCTTAAGAGTTTAGTAAGTAAATCAGAATATTCGACCATGAAACAAAGTTCTCTCACAGCCTATTATACAGATCCAATGATTATTCGCCAGATTTGGCAAAAATTACTGGATGATGGTTTTGAGGGAGGAAGGATATTAGATCCTTCTATGGGGACTGGGAACTTCTTTGCGGCTATGCCTAAAAGTATACGAGATAAATCAGAACTCTATGGGGTTGAATTAGACAGTGTGACAGGCGCAATCGCAAAACAACTCCACCCCAATACCCATATTGAAGTGCGAGGATTTGAAGAAGTGCCCTATCAAAATAATAGTTTTGATTTAGTCTTAACGAATGTTCCATTTGGAAATTTTCGGATTGCAGATAAAAACTATGATAAACCTTATATGATTCATGATTACTTTGTCAAACACTCACTTGATTTAGTAAGAGATGGAGGACAAGTGTCGATTATCTCATCTATTGGGACAATGGATAAGCGGACAGATAATGTCTTACAAGAGATTAAATCAAACACTCATTTTTTAGGGGGAGTCCGTTTGCCGGATACGGCTTTTAAAAAGATTGCAGGTACTCGAGTGACCACAGACCTCCTCTTCTTTCAAAAGGATCAAGCAAAGAATCTTAATGAAGAGGAACTTGTTTTTAGTGGTTCTATTCCCTTTGAGGAAGATAAGCGTGTCTGGATCAATCCTTATTTTGATGGGAAATACAACACACAAGTTTTGGGTGAATATGAGGTACGTAATTTTAATGGAGGAACCCTCAATGTTAAGGGGGTATCAGAAACATTAGCTACTGACATAATGAAAGCATTAGAGAATGTGGAAGCACCTAAACAAATTGACAATTCTTTGAAAGCACCTGTTTTTATCCAAGAAGAAGTGGATAATTCTATCCCCAGTCGTATACGTGAGGACTTAGCGCTCTATTCTTTTGGATATGAGGGAAATCAAATTTATTACCGAGATACGCATGGCATTCGGAAAAGTTCAAAAGTAGACGAAATTAGTTATTATGTAGATGAGAAGGGAGAGTTTAAAGCCTGGGACAGTTCTTTGTCTGAACATAAAATAGACCGATTCGTGCAACTTCATTTGACAGATGAGGAAGCACTAGATGTTTACAAGTCAGAAGAAGCGAGTAAAAGAGGGAAATATAAGGGACTGTTCAAAAAAACTGTCTTTTATGAAAGTCCCTTATCGGATAAGGATATTAGTCGCATTAAGGGCATGGTTGATTTGAGAGAGACCTATCAAGCCTTAATTGAAATTCAACGTCATCAAGACTATAGTCGGACAGATTTTCAGGTGTTACTTAGTAAACTCAATCATGACTATGACCGCTTTGTAAGTCAATTTGGATACTTGAATGCCTCAGTCAATCGGAACTTATTTGATAGTGACGATAAGTATTCTTTACTAGCAAGTTTAGAAGATGAATACATTGATTCTAAAGATCAGAAAGTAAAATATAAAAAATCTTTAGCCTTTGAGAAAGCATTGGTTAGGCCAGAGAGAGTGATTGCAAGAGTTTCAACAGCTCTAGATGCCTTAAACTCTAGTTTATCGGATGGTAGAGGGGTTGATTTAGACTATATGGTATCAATTTATCCTGAACACAGCCAAGCTGCTATTTTAGATGAGTTAGGTGACCATGTTTTAATGGATCCAGAAAGCTATTTAAGAGGGGAAAGAAAATACCTTTCTAAGAACCAGTTTTTATCAGGAGATATTCTCAACAAGATAGAAGTAGTTCAACTATTAGTAGAGGAAAACAACCAAGAATATGATTGGAACCATGCTTTAGATTTGTTAGAATCTGTTCGCCCTCCAAGGATTCATCTGGCAGATATTGAGTTTAAAATAGGGTCACGTTGGATTCCTCAATCCGTTTATGGTAAATTTGCCTTTGAATGTTTTACCAATCGTGAATTTGAATTGTCTTCGCCTGATGTTGAACAAGTCATTGAAGTGAATCCTGTCGATGGCCAGGTTCATTTAAGGACATCATTTGCTTATCGCTATCCAAGTGCCAAAGATAGTAGTCTTGGAGTTAGTGGGTCACGTTATGATACAGGAAGAAAGATTTTTGAGAATTTACTAAATTCAAACCAACCGACGATTACCATGACTGTTACGGAAGGAGAAAAGAAAAAGACCATCACAGATTTGGAAAAAACCTCTGTTCTAAGAGCAAAAGAGCAGCATTTACAAGAGCTCTTTCAAGAATTTGTCTCACGGTATCCAGAAGTCCAACAAGTCATTGAGGAAAGCTATAATCGTCTTTATAATCGGACGGTTAGTCGAGAGTATGACGGTAGCCATTTAGTTATTGATGGCTTGGCTCAAAACATTAGTCTTCGTCCTCACCAAGAGAATGCCATTCAAAGAATCGTAGAAGAAAAAAGAGCCTTATTAGCTCATGAGGTAGGTTCAGGAAAGACCTTGACAATGCTTGGTGCTGGGTTTAAATTAAAGGAGTTGGGGATGGTTCATAAGCCCTTGTATGTGGTGCCCTCTAGTTTGTCTGCTCAGTTTGGCCAAGAAATCATGAAATTTTTCCCGACTAAAAAAGTCTTTGTGACCACTAAGAAAGATTTTGTGAAGGCGAGAAGAAAACAATTTGTGTCCCGTATTATTACAGGAGATTACGATGCCATTGTCATTGGGGATTCTCAATTTGAAAAAATCCCTGTCAGTAAGGAAAGACAGATGAACTATATAGAGGATAAACTCAATGAACTACGAGAGATTAAAACACATTCTGAAAATAAGTATACCGTTAAAGAAGCAGAGCAATCAATTAGTGGTCTAGAGAAACAATTGGAAGAACTCCAACGCTTTAATCGTGATAGTTTTATTGATTTTGAGAACTTAGGAATTGATTTTCTCTTTGTGGATGAAGCACATCACTTTAAAAATATTCGTCCGATTACTGGACTTGGAAATGTAGCAGGGATTACCAATACAACGTCTAAGAAGAATGTGGATATGGAAATGAAGGTGCGACAGATTCAGGAAGAACATGATTTTAAAAACATTGTCTTTGCGACAGGAACTCCTGTTTCCAATTCTATTAGTGAGTTATATACTATGATGAACTATATTCAACCAGATATATTAAAACGCTATCAAGTTGATTATTTTGACTCTTGGGTAGGTGCTTTTGGAGAAATTCAAAACTCTATGGAATTAGCTCCTACAGGGGATAAGTACCAACCTAAGAAACGATTTAAAAAATTTGTCAATCTACCTGAGTTGATGAAAATCTACAAAGAAACAGCTGACATTCAAACACAAGATATGTTGGATTTACCTGTTCCAGAAGCTCATATTATCCCTATTGAGAGTGAGTTAACCGAAAACCAGAAACTCTATCTAGAAGAATTGGTTATGCGTTCAGATGCGGTCAAATGTGGAACGGTTGATCCGAGTCAGGATAACATGTTAAAGATAACGGGCGAGGCACGGAAACTAGCTATTGATATGCGTTTGTTGGACTCTAGCTATAGTCTAGCAGACAATCATAAACTGCTTCAGGTAGTGGATAATGTTGAGAGAATTTATCGTGAGGGAATGGGAAATAAGGCTACTCAGATGATTTTTTCAGATATTGGCACACCTAAGAAAAAGGATAATGGCTTTGATGTCTATTCTGAAATAAAGGCTCTATTAGTTGATAGAGGAATTCCTAGTAAGGAAATTGCCTTTGTACATGATGCCAATAGTGATGAAAAGAAGAATAGTTTGTCTCGAAAGGTCAATGCAGGAGAAGTACGGATTCTCCTTGCCTCAACTGAAAAAGGAGGAACAGGTTTAAATGTTCAGAGCAAGATGAAAGCAGTTCATCACCTGGATGTACCGTGGAGACCAAGTGACATTCAGCAACGCAATGGACGTATTATCCGACAGGGAAATGAAAACAAGGAAGTGGATATTTACCACTACATTACTAAAGGTTCGTTTGATAATTATCTATGGGCAACTCAGGAGAACAAACTCCGCTATATTAAGCAGATTATGACTTCTAAGGAGCCGATTCGTGCTGCAGAAGATATTGATGAACAGACTATGACAGCTTCTGATTTTAAGGCGCTAGCAACAGGTAATCCTTATCTTAAATACAAGATGGAACTAGAGAATGATCTAACTCTATTAGAAAATCAAAGACGCGCCTTTCAACGCAGCAAGGATCACTATCGTCACACAATCTCCTACTGTGAAGAAAATATGCCCATTCTTGAGAAACGATTAAGCAAGTATGAAGGCGATATTCAACAGTCTGAAATATCGAAAGACCAGGCATTTTCTATGACAGTAGGCAAGCAAGCTTTTGATCAACGAGCTGAAGCAGGGGAATCCCTACACCGTCTTATCCGTCATAATCAAGCTGACAGCAAAGAATTCCGAACCCTAGCAAGCTATCGAGGATTTGACATTAAAATGCTTAGTCTTCCAACCAATCAACCTCTTCCTGAAACCTTCTCTGTTAAGATTGTAGGAGAAAATCAATATTCTGTCAGTTTAGATTTGTATTCTCCTTTAGGGACAATTCAAAGGCTTCAGCATACGATTGATCACATCAAGGAGGACCAAGTGAAAACTCAGAACTTATTGGATGAATTAAAGGATAAATGGACTACTGCTAAAGTAGAAATTGAGAAAAATTTTCCAAAGGAAGAGGACTATCAAACAAAAAAGGCCGAATACGATGTACTCGCGCCATTGATTGAAACAGAAACGGATTTAGATATTATTGATCAGGCCTTAAGACAATTCCACGAAAAAGGAAAAGAAAAGCAAGAACAACTTTCTTTTGAATTAGATTAAAAAATAGATACAAATAGCGGACAAGAAAAGAAAAACGCGGTAAAATAAAGATAGAAAGAAACGAGGTAACGATTATGATGGAAGATACCTATTATCAATTAGAAGAGGCTTTGGTACAGGGATTTCAAACACCTGAAGAATACCATGTCTACAAGGAACTAAAGGAACATTATGAGGAAGTGACAGGGGATTATAGTTTTTCTAAACGAGAACTTACTAGTCAATTGGAAATCGCTCTTCAGAATCATCGAGGTGTGGACTTTGAAGAACATGAGAAAGAGGAGTATTTGGACTTAGTTCAAAAATTAGAAGAGTTTGATTCCTCTCTTGCCACCCATTATCGTCAATTGATTGACTAGAAAGGAGAAAGTCATGAATGATTTACTCCTTATACCAGTAATTTTTTTAGCGGTAGGAGGAATTCTCATTCTTTTATGGAGACTCTTTCTTATTGCCAGTGGACTTTTCCTTATTGGTTTTGTCAGTTTTCTTGTTTTCGTTGAGGGATATGGAATTTATTTGTTCTTTACTGAACCGACTTTATACTTTGATGATATCAGACAACATGGCTTAACTAGTTTTACGACTGTGTACCTTTTCATCAATCTGATGTTGGTTCTAGGATTCAGTTGGCGTTTCATAAACTCCAAAACTAAGGAAAGTATGTAAACTTGTTAGATGGTTAAAAAACTTTATCTGAATCTAAATTCGGATAAGGTTTTTTATTAGCCTTGATTCTTTCATATACTTCATAGCTAAATTGGAGCAGTAATTTATGAAAATCATTATCCTCACTGTTATTACTTGTATTTATGGCTTGTTTATGTCGTTCAATATGAGAAAGAGCTCTTCCCAAATTTTCTTCTTTTAAATGCTTCATAGTTACATTATAAGCTGAAGACAGATAGTTTTGATATATTTCTCTGAACTGTACGATTTTGCACCTGAAATGTAGGAATTACCTTTCGTTGTGATGTGATAAAACTTACAAGTTCTTTTTGTTATTCTTGACCTAGTTTTTATAGAAAGAAGGTCTAAGATGTTAAATAAAGTCAAAACTAAAGCCTTAATTAGTGTTGGAGCAGTAGCTGCAACTAGCTTTATTCTCATGATGGGATATACTGCTGGTCAACACTCGACTGCTAAACAAAGTCGTAAAGAGATTGAATTGGCTGCAGCTAAACTTGTGGAAGATAAACAAGCAGAAGATAAAGCCAGCATTTTGTCATCGGATACTGTAAAAGAATTTTTGACACAGTATTATACGAAAGAAAAACTAGGGGAAAATAATACACGCATTCAACCTTATATGACTGAATCGGCTTATTCTCAAGAATTGACAAGTCAAAACGATGCCATGAACCAAGTGTATAAGGACTATATTTTGGATTATCATTTTGAAAAAGCTGATATCTTTGTCAATCAGACTACGAATCAAGCCATTGCCATGGTCTCTTATAATGTAACCTATGTATCTGATTTAAAGAATGCCAACCAATCAAAGACCAATCAGACAGAAACAAGAACAGTTAAGTTATCCTATTCTAAACTACCTGGTAAGTTATTGGTCAATCAAGTACAGGTTTGGAAATCTGGGTTAGATGATTTAGATAAGGCAACTCCTAAAACTTTGGAAGAATCCTCATCTGTTCCATCACTGCCAAATACTACGACAAAATGATGATATTGCATGGAAATAGAAGAATGTAAGCAAATTTCAATTCTTGATGTAGCCAATCGTTTAGGTATCTCCTTTAAACAAGTTTCTAGCCGTGTCTATGAACATCCTGAACACGATTCATTTCGGATTTTTTCGAGTACCAATACTTTTAAATGGTTTTCAAGAGATATTCAAGGTGATGTCATTGATTTTGTTCGACTTGTTAAGGGAATTTCCTTTAGAGAAGCTTTAGTTTTTCTTTCTGAAGAACCTTTTCAAAAAGAAGCTGTTCAAGAAAATAGAGAGAGACCATTTTATTATCCTTTAAAGAGAATAGAAGATTCTAACTGTAGTCTGGCCATATATTACTTAACAGAATGTAGAGGAATTTCAGAAGAAATCATACAAAAGATGATTCAACAAGGTTTGATAGCACAAGCTAGTTGGAAAACAAATGAAACAGTTGAACCTGTTATCGTTTTTAAAAGCTTTAATCATCGTCACAAGCTGCAGGCAGCAAGCTTACAAGGGATATATAAGAATCATTCTCTTCCAAGAGAGAGGTTAAAAACGATTCTAAAAGGAAGCCATGGACATATTGGAATATCCTTTGACATTGGTAAACCAAATAGACTGGTCTTTTGTGAATCGTTCATCGACTTGATGAGCTATTACGAACTTCATCAACAAAGTCTATCAGATGTTCGCTTGGTATCTATGGAGGGATTAAAAAGGTCTGTTGTGGCTTATCAAACTTTACGACTGATAGCTGAAGAAAATCAGAAGTTGGAATTCTTAGATACAGTAACACATTCAAAGTTATTGCCTTTGATCAATACAATTCGTGATACCACTACCTATTTCAATAATCATCCTGATTTATTGACACTTGCGGTAGATTGTGATGATGCAGGTAAAGATTTTTCTGATAAGTTATCTCAATCAGGATTTCCTGTTTTACTGGATTTGCCTGATAATGAATCTGGGAAAGAAAAAATAGACTGGAATGATGTTCTTAGAGAAAAGAAATCAGATTTACAATGTATACTTGAGACTGCAAAAGAGAAATTGGGAAATCCACCAGTAAGACAACCCCCTCAATGTTTAGAATTGTGATAACAAAATCAAGATGTTTTAGCTAATATTAGAATGAAGGAGGATCGTATATGACCATTATTGAACGCTTAGAAGAAAAGGTCACTAGGCAAGAAAGCAAGGTAGCAAGAGAGACAGAAAAACTCGCTGCTTACAAAGAGCAACTGGAGACAGCGATGTTTGAGACGTTCAAAAGGCGTCAAAGCATTAGTCACATGAGTTTTGAAGAAGCTCTTGACCATGCCTTCGGTAGAGAAAGACAATTCGATGATTCTGAATTTAGAAAGGATGAAATGAGTGAATGACAAAAGATTGGAATTTTAATCAACCATTAGAAAGTAAATCAGAAAATCAAGAAGATCCAGATAAAATTGCGGCCTTATTTGGAAATCATCAAGGAGGTAATGATGTAAATTATGAAGCAGCTTTTCAAAAGCGCAAACAAGCACCTGTGACGGAATCAAATTCTAGTTCTAAACCCAAAGTTACAGAGGTTAGAACAGGAAAAGAGACAGATATCACTACAAGTTATCAGCAACATCTTAAAAGGCTGATTGCGGATAACAATAGTGATATTGAAAGTAGTCAAAAGAAAATTGAAGAGCTACATACTTTGATTGACACAAAGAATAAAGACAATAAGAAATTGCAGTCCATTTATGATGCGATTGCCGAATTACACTAAGCAGTCCTGATAAGCTGCTTTTTTTGAGAGGTTATAGATGTTTACAACACTTTTTAAGAAAAGCCAAGACAATGGTGATGTATTTAAAAAGCTAATTCATCGACTATCTGATATGTCTGCCCAAGATCTTGAAAAAATAGACCGATTGCTAGATATCATTTTCACTCCAGATCAAGAATCAGAACAACTAAAAACAGAATCAACTTACAGAGAAGAAACTTTGGACGACACATTAACGGAAGCTAAGAATCAACTTCATAAGGAACAATTGGAGAAGAATTTAGAGAGATTTAGGAAAAATAGCCAATAATGCACCAAAATTGGTGCGTTATACTTTTTTATGCTATAATTGAATTATAAAAATAAAGGAGTTTGCCATGATTGGAAAGAACATAAAATCCTTACGTAAAACACATGATTTAACACAACCCGAATTTGCACGGATTGTAGGTATTTCACGAAATAGTCTGAGTCGTTATGAAAATGGAACAAGTTCAGTCTCTACGGAATTAATTGACATCATTTGTCAGAAGTTTAATGTATCTTATGTCGATATTGTAGGAGAAGATAAAATGCTCAATCCTGTTGAAGATTATGAATTGACTTTAAAAATTGAAATTGTGAAAGAAAGAGGTGCTAATCTTTTATCTCGACTCTATCGTTATCAAGATAGTCAGGGAATTAGCATTGATAATGAATCTAATCCTTGGATTTTAATGAGTGATGATCTATCTGATTTGATTCATACGAATATCTATTTAGTAGAAACTTTTGATGAAATAGAGAGATATAGCGGCTATTTGGATGGAATTGAACGTATGTTAGAGATATCTGAAAAACGGATGGTAGCCTAATGGAAATCCAAGATTATACTGATAGGGAATTCAAACATGCTCTAGCACGGAATCTTCGTTCTCTGACAAGAGGAAAAAAGTCCAGTAAGCAACCTATAGCGATTTTGCTTGGAGGGCAAAGTGGTGCTGGTAAGACTACAATTCATCGTATTAAACAGAAAGAATTTCAAGGAAATATTGTTATCATAGATGGCGATAGTTTTCGCTCTCAACATCCACACTATTTAGAACTGCAGCAAGAATACGGCAAAGACAGTGTAGAATACACCAAAGATTTTGCAGGGAAAATGGTAGAGTCTTTAGTAACAGAATTGAGTAGTTTGGGATACAATCTTTTGATAGAGGGAACTTTACGAACAGTTGATGTTCCAAAGAAAACAGCACAACTCTTGAAAAGTAGGGGATATGAAGTACAATTAGCCTTGATTGCGACAAAGCCTAAGCTGTCCTATCTGAGCACTCTTATCCGATACGAAGAACTGTACGCTATTAATCCAAATCAAGCACGCGCAACTTCAAAAGAATATCATGATTTCATTGTAAATCATCTAGTTGATAATACACGGCAGTTGGAAGAACTAGCTATCTTTGAAAGAATTCAAATTTATCAACGAGATAGAAGTTGTGTATATGATTCAAAAGAAAATACAACTTCAGCAGCAGATGTTCTTCAAGAGTTACTATTTGGAGAATGGAATCAAGTGGAGAAAGAGATGCTTAAATCTGGAGAAGAAAGGTTAAAAGATTTAACTAATAGAAATGATTGTTAGATCACGAATTTTATAATATAGTCTATTTAGGATTGAAAAAAGTCTTTAAAATCAGAAAAACGCATAGTATCAGGTGTTGAAAAACTTGATATTATGCGTTTTCTGGTAGGAAGATTTACTCCATTTTCTTCTGAGATTAGTTTTTGCCTAGCTTTTTTATTTTCTACATTTTTTTCTTCCTAAGTATTTTTAAAATAATTATTAAATCTTCCAATTTATAAATAAATCTTCTAATGAATTACAGTATAGTTTTTCTATATTTATTTTATATATAAAACAAAGTATGAAAACGCAACGCAATTTTAAGACTTTTTGGTAAATTAAGAGTATAATCAAAGTGTAACGCCTTTTTTATAGATAATACACTAATATATAAAAGGCTTTCGCAAGATAAATATAAATTTTATTTCAAGGAGGAATAATGGAAAAGTATTTTGGTGAAAAACAGCAGCGTTTTTCATTTAGAAAATTATCAGTAGGACTTGTATCTGCAACGATTTCAAGTTTATTTTTTATGTCTGTATTAGGTAGTTCATCTGTGAATGCTCAAGAGACTAAAGGTGTTCACTATAAATATGTAACAGATTCAGAGCTATCATCAGATGAGCAGAATAAGCTTGTCTATGATATTCCGACATACGTGGATAATGATGATGAGACTTATTATCTTGTTTATAAATTAAATTCCCAAAATCAACTGGGGGAATTGCCAAATACTGGAAGCAAGAATGAGATGCAAGCCCTAGTTGCTGGTGCTAGCTTAGCAGCTCTGGGGATTTTAGTTTTTGCTGTTTCCAAGAAAAAAGTTAAGAATAAAACGGTATTACATTTAGTATTGGTTGCAGGAATAGGAAACGGTGTTCTTGTATCGGCTCATGCTTTAGAAAATAATCTTTTGCTAAATTACAATACTGACTATGAATTGACTTCTGGAGAAAAATTACCTCTTCCTAAAGACATTTCAGGTTACACATATATTGGATATATCAAAGAGGGAAACATAACTTCTGAGTCTAAAGTAAATAATCAAGATAAATCAGTAGCCACTCCTACAAAACAACAAAAGGTTGATTATAGTGTTACACCTAATTTTGTAGAGAATCCATCAACAGTACAAGCTATTCAGGAACAAACACCTGTTTCTTCAACTAAGCCGACAGAAGTTCAAGTAGTTGAAAAACCTCTTTCTACAGAATTAACGAATCCAAGAAAAGAAGAGAAACAATCTTCAGATTCTCAAGCACAATTAGCCGAACATAAGAATCTAGAAACGAAGAAAGACGAGAAGGTTTCTCAAAAAGAAAAGACTGGGGTAAATACATTAAATCCACAGGATGAAGTTCTATCAGGTCAGTTGAATAAACCTGAACTCTTATATCGTGACGAAACTATAGAGACAAAAATAGATTTTCAAGAAGAAGTTCAGGAGAATCCTGATTTAGCTGAAGGAACTATAAGAGTAAAACAAGAAGGTAAATTAGGTAAGAAAGTTGAAATCGTCAGAATATTCTCTGTAAACAAGGAAGAAGTTTCGCGAGAAATTGTTTCAACTTCAACGGCTGCGCCTGTTTCAAGAATAGTAGAAAAAGGTACTAAAAAAGCTCAAGTTATAAAGGAACAACCTGAGACTGTCACAGAACATAAGGACCTACAAGCTGGATCTATTGTTAAACCCGCAGTCCAACCTGAGTTACCAGAGGCTGTAGTAAGTGATAAAGGAGAACCTGAAGTTCATGAAAAACCAGAATATACAGGTGTACAAGCCGGAGCTATTGTTGAACCAGAAAAAGTTGAACCGGAATATGCTGGAGTACAAGCTGGAGCAATAGTTGAACCGGAACAAGTAGAACCACTGCCAGAATATACAGGCGTGCAAGCCGGAGCTGTGGTTGAACCAGAAAAAGTAGAGTCACCCAAAGAGTACACAGGTGTGCAAGCTGGGGCAGTAGTCGAACCGGAGCAAGTAGCACCACTACCTGAATACACAGGAGTACAAGCTGGAGCAATAGTTGAACCGGAACAAGTAGAACCACCCAAAGAGTACACAGGTGTGCAAACTGGAGCGATAGTCGAGCCAGAGAAAGTAGAAGCACCGAAAGAATATACAGGAGTACAAGCTGGGGCGATAGTCGAACCAGAAAAAGTAGAAGCACCAAAAGAATATACAGGCGTACAAGCCGGAGCAATAGTCGAGCCAGAAAAAGTAGAACCACCGAAAGAGTATACAGGGGTTCAAGCTGGAGCGATAGTCGAACCAGAAAAAGTGGAACCACCGAAAGAATACACAGGGAAAATTGAATCACCGAAAACAGAGAAGCCTAAACCTGCAGTAGAGTTAAACAATACAACAGAAAACAATAATGTAGAAAAAAATGCTAGTGCACTTCTTCGAATGAATTTTGTTAAAGATAACAAAGCATTATCAGGAACGGGTTCAGCTACTTTTATAGCTCCTAATGTATTGTTGACAGTAGCGCATAATTTTATTAATAATTCTTCAGATAACACTACTGGTGAGTTTAGGGGAGATAAAGCTAAAAACACATATGAATGGCAGTCACCTGATGGACAAAAAGGTTCATTCACTTCAGATGATATTCACTTCTATAATCAAAAAGATTATCCAAAAGGCTTTATCTACGATTTAGCAGTTATTAAATTACCTGAATCTACTAGAAGACAGTATGCCAACTTAGTAGAAAATTACTCGAAAGTAAATGTTAATGACAAACTAAATGTTCATGGATATCCTGCTGGGCAGTATACTCACTTAAAAGATACTACTGTAGAAATGGAACAAAAATACGCTAATAATACTTATGGTGTCCAATACCAAGGTGGAAAAGCTGGTATGAGTGGTGGAGGAATCTTTAACTCTAAAGGAGAAGTCATTGGCATACACCAAAATGGAGCTGAAAATCGTTCAGGAGGATTGATTTTATCTCCAACACAATTAGCTTGGATTAGAAGTATTATAAACGGTAAAGAAATTACACCTAAATATGATGCTCTTGAACGTCATAAAGATGAGAAAAAAGATGACACTAAAGAAGAGAAAGAAATTGTTAAAAAATTAGAACTTAGAAATATTTCTTCTGTTGAACTATATTCGAAAGAAGGAGATAAGTATCGTCATGTAACTTCACTTTCAAGTGTGCCAAACATCTCTTCAAATTACTTTATGAAAGTTAAGTCAGAGAATTTTAAGGATGTAATGCTTCCAGTTGAAAGTATTACTAATGATAATAAAGATAATAGAGAAGTCTATAAAATAGTGGCTCGCGTAAATAATCTGATACAACATGAAAATGATAGAGTATTAGATAATTATACATACTACCTACCTAAGACGGTAAGTAGTGAAAATGGTGTTTATACATCATTTAAAAATCTTGTAGATGATATGAATAGTAACCCACATGGTACATTTCGTCTAGGGGCGACTATGGATGCTCGTGAAGTAGAACTTTTGGAAGGTCAAGAAAGTTATATTAATCACGAATTTAGTGGTACATTAATAGGTTCAAACAATGATAAGAACTATGCTGTATATAACCTGAAAAAACCGTTATTTAACGTTTTAAATCATGCTAATATTCGAGATCTTTCAATAAAAGAAGCAAATGTTTCTTCTAAAGAAGATGCTGCTACAATAGCGAAAGAAGCGAAAAATGGTACTAACATTACTAATGTTCACTCATCTGGTGTAATTGCTGGTGAACGTGGCATTGGTGGTTTAGTTTCACAAGTTACAGATTCTAAAATCTTGAATAGTAGTTATACTGGTAGAATAACTAATACTTATGACACAACGGCTACTTATCAAATAGGTGGTTTAGTTGGTAAACTTTCAGGAGCTAGAGCTTCAATTGATAGATCAGTTTCGTCTATTGATATGGCGACAAATGCTAATCAAGGAGACCAAATTGTTGGTGGTATAGCGGGAGTTGTTGATGATAGAGCGACAATCAGTAATAGCTATGTTGAAGGTAATGTTAATAATGTGAAACATTTTGGTAAAGTTGGTGGAGTCGTTGGTAATCTTTGGGATAATTCAGGAGAAGTTGAAAATTCAGGTCGACTATCTGATGTGCTAAGTGATGTTAATGTTACTAATGGGAACGCTATAGTTGGTTATGATTTTAATGGTATTAAAGCATTTAAGACATATAGTAATAAAAATAATAAAGTAGTAAATGTAGTTCAAGTGGACGATGAACTTGTAACTAAAGATTCAGATGTACAAAGAGGTACGATATTAGAATCTGACAAAGTGAATGCTAAAAAAGTTGAGTTAGTTTCTAAACAAAGTACTAAAGTAGAAGACTTCAATTTCTCTTCTAGATATGTAACTGACTATAGAAATCTTGAAAATGCCGATTCATCAAAAGAACAAGTTTATAAAAATATTGAAAAATTATTACCATTCTATAATAGAGAAACAATAGTTAAGTACGGGAATTTAGTAGAGACTAGTAGTAATCTTTACAAAAAAGAATTATTATCAGTAGTTCCTATGAAAGATAAAGAAATAATTAGTGATGTTAACGGAAATAAATCAAGTATAAATAAACTATTACTATATTACACGGACAATACATCAGAAACGATAAATATACAATATCAAAGTGATTTTTCAAATGTAGCAGAGTATAGTTTGAATGGTACAAAATTAATTTACACACCAAATACATTACTTCGAAATTATAAAAATATTTTAGATGAAGTATTACCAGAATTAAATAAAGTAGAATATAAATCAGATGCAATTAGAAAAGTATTAGATATTTCTAAAGGTATTAGTTTAACAGAGTTATATCTAGATGAACAATTCGACAAAACAAAAGCAAACATTGAAGATAGTTTATCAAAACTTCTTTCTGCTGACGCGGCAATAGCTGAAAATAGTAATTCAATAATTGATAATTATGTAATAGAAAAAATTAAGAATAATAAAGAAGCGTTACTTCTAGGTTTAACTTATCTAGAACGTTGGTATAATTTTAAATATGATAATGCAAGTGCTAAAGATTTAGTTATGTATCACTTGGATTTCTTCGGTAAATCAAATAGTTCAGCCTTAGATAATGTTATTGAACTAGGTAAGTCTGGCTTTAACAATTTATTAGCGAAAAATAATGTAATTACTTATAATGTATTATTAGCGAAAAATTATGGAACTGAAAGTTTATTTAAAGCATTAGAAGGATATAGAAAAGTATTTTTACCAAAAACTTCTAACAACGAGTGGTTTAAAAAACAAACAAAAGCTTATATAGTAGAAGAAAAATCTACGATTAAAGAGGTAAGTGATAAACAATCAATAGCAGGTAGTCCATATTCTATTGGTGTATATGATAGATTAACTAGCCCATCATGGAAATATCAAAGTATGGTGTTGCCGTTATTAACACTACCTGAAAAATCTGTGTTTATGATAGCGAATATCTCTACTATTGGATTTGGTGCATATGATAGATATAGAAGTAAAGAATATCCTAAGGGAGAAAAATTAAATAAATTTGTTGAAGAGAATGCACAAGCAGCGGCTAAACGATTTAGAGACCATTATGATTATTGGTATAAAATTCTAGATAATGAAAATAAAGAAAAATTATTTAGAAGTATCCCAGTCTATGATGCATTTAGATTTGGAAATGATGAAGATAATAAGTTACAAGAAGCTAACTTTGAAACTAATCATCCAGCAATAAAACATTTCTTTGGTCCAGCAGGTAATAATGTAGTTCACAATGCTAATGGTGCATATGCAACAGGGGACGCATTCTACTATATGGCTTATCGTATGCTTGATAAATCTGGTGCGGTAACATATACGCATGAAATGACGCATAACTCAGATAGAGAAATTTATCTTGGTGGCTATGGTCGAAGAAGTGGCTTGGGACCAGAGTTCTTCGCAAAAGGCTTATTGCAAGCACCAGACCATCCAAATGACGCAACCATCACCATCAACTCGATCTTGAAACATTTAAAATCGGATAGCAAAGAAGGAGAACGATTACAAATACTCGATCCAACTACGAGATTTAATAGTGCAGATGATTTGAAGCAATATGTCCACAATATGTTTGATGTTGTCTATATGTTGGAATATCTTGAAGGACAATCAATCATTCAACATTTATCTAATGCAGAGAAAATGACTGCACTGAGAAAAATTGAGAATGTATTCGTCAAGGATCCAGATGGAAATAACGTATATGCAACAAATGTTGTCAGAGATCTAACAGTAGAAGAAGCTAAAAAACTACGTTCATTCAATGATTTGATTGATAATAATATTATTTCGTCTAGGGAATATGCGTCAAAAACATACGAAAGAAATGGCTATTTTACTATAAAACTATTTGCGCCGATTTATGCAGCATTAAGTAATGATGACGGAACGCCAGGTGATCTAATGGGACGTCGTATGGCATATGAACTATTAGCTGCTAAAGGCTTTAAAGATGGTATGGTACCATATATTTCAAATCAATTTGAACCCGATGCTAGGGAAAATAATAAAACGATTAGCTCATATGGTAAAACAAAAGGGTTAGTGACAGATAAATTGGTACTTCATAAATTATTTAATGGGCAATACCACACTTGGAGTGATTTTAAAAAGGCTATGTATACAGAGCGTAAAGACAAGTTCAACAAATTGAACAAAGTTACCTTTAAGGACACAACTAAATCGTGGACAAGCTTTGCAACAAAAACCACAAGTAGTATAGATGAGTTGCAGAAACTAATGAATGAAGCTGTCCGTCAGGATGCAGAAGGAACTCATTGGGATAACTATAATCCAGAGACTGACAGTGCGGTTCATAAGTTGAAGAGAGCGATTTTTAAAGCTTATCTTGACCAAACCGATGATTTTAGAAGTTCAATTTTTGAGAATAAAAAATAGTATTTACTATTAGGAAATAAAAAGCAAATGTAGAGGATTAGAATTGTCATTATTAAAAAAAGATAAATTTTCCATTCGGAAAATAAAAGGTATTGTTGGTTCAGTATTTCTTGGGAGTCTTTTATTTGCACCCTCAGTTGTGGGTGCAGCCACATATCACTACTTGGATTATGCTAATTTGACGCAAAATGAACGTGCTCACCTGAAATCAGGTACTCCTGATGAATCAAAAGAGTCATATGCTTTGGTTTATGAGAAAGACGCACTACCAAACACAGGAAGTTCTCAATCTATTATGACTGTATTTGGTTTATTGACCATCGCTAGTCTTGTTGTAGTTATTACAAAAGATAAGAGAAATAAAAAAATAGCTACATTTTTGATTGTAGGGGCGACAGGTTTAGTTACACTATCAACTGCTTCAGCACTTAATTTGAATGCTAACATCCATGATTCTGGTCGTGATGGTGTGTTGCAAATTTCTGGTTACAGATATGTTGGTTACCTGGAGCTTGATGATAGAACTGTTTCGTCGGTTTCTCCGGCATCAACTGTTTCGCCAGTTGAGCAACCCAAAGTTGTGACTGAGAAAGGCGAATCTAAGGTTCAACCAGCATTACCTGAAGCGGTTGTGACCGAAAAAGGAGAACCTGAAGTTCAACCAGCATTACCTGAAGCGGTTGTAACTGATAAAGGAGAACCTGAAGTTCAACCAGCATTACCTGAAGCGGTTGTAACTGATAAAGGAGAACCTGAAGTTCAACCAACATTACCAGAAGCTGTTGTGACTGATAAAGGGAAACCAGAAGTTCAGCCAGCGTTACCAGAAGCTGTTGTAACTGACAAAGGGGAACCTGAAGTTCAATCAACATTACCAGAAGCGGTTGTAACTGACAAAGGAGAACCAGAGGTTCAACCAGCATTACCAGAAGCTGTTGTGACTGATAAAGGGAAACCAGAAGTTCAGCCAGCCTTACCAGAAGCTGTGGTGACTGATAAAGGGGAACCTGAAGTTCAATCAACATTACCAGAAGCTGTTGTAACTGACAAAGGAGAACCAGAGGTTCAACCAGCATTACCAGAAGCTGTTGTGACTGATAAAGGGAAACCAGAAGTTCAGCCAGCGTTACCAGAAGCTGTGGTGACTGATAAAGGGGAACCTGAAGTTCAACCAGCATTACCAGAAGCTGTTGTGACTGATAAAGGGAAACCAGAAGTTCAGCCAGCCTTACCAGAAGCTGTGGTGACTGATAAAGGGGAACCTGAAGTTCATGAGAAACAAGAATATACAGCTCCAATTGACGGTAATCTTGTTGAACCAGAAGTTCATGAAAAACCAGCATACACGGAACCTGTAGGCACCACAGGAGTAGATGAAAAGGGAAACTTGATTGAGCCACCTGTTATCGACATTCCAGAGTATACTGAACCACTATCTACAGTTTCAGAAGTTGCACCAGAAATAGAGGAGCTACCTTCTTTACACACTGACATTCGGACAGAGACTATTCCTAAAACGACTATAGAAGAATCTGATTCTACCAAATTTATAGGCGATGATTCTGTTAAACAAGTTGGTGAAGATGGCGAACGTCAAATTGTTACTAGCTATGAAGAGTTACATGGCAAAAAAATCAGTGACCCAGTTGAAACCGTAACTGTGTTGAAAGAAATGAAGCCTGAAATTCTTGTAAAAGGTACAAAAGAAAAACCAAAAGAAAAAATGGCTCCTGTTTTGACTTTGGAACGAACAGATACAAATGTATTAGACCGCTCCGCAAATCTTTCTTATCATTTAGTTAATGCAGATGGAGTCAAGATCAATAAAATTACTGCGACAATTAAAGATGGAAATGAAATTGTCAAAACAGTAGATTTAACTTCAGAGCAATTAAATAAGCAGGTAGAAGATTTAAAATTCTACAAGGACTATAAGATAGAAACCACTATGACCTATGACCGTGGTAAGGGAGAAGAGACTGCAACATTAGAAGAGAAGCCACTTCGCTTGGATTTGAAAAAAATTGAGTTGAAAAACATTGCCTCAACAAATCTTGTAAAAGTTGAAGAAGATGGAACAGAAACATTGAACGACTTCCTGACTGAGACACCAACAGAGACTGAAAAATACTATCTCAAAGTGACTTCTCGGGATAACAAAGTGACTCGTTTAGCAGTTGATAAAATCGAAGAGATTAATCAGGCTGGCCAAGTTCTCTACAAAGTAACCGCAAGAGCTGTTGACCTTATTCAGCATACTGACCCAAGTAAGATACGAAATGAGTACGTTTATTACATGGAAAAACCACGACCAAAGGTTGGAAATGTATATTACAACTTCAAAGAACTCATTGAAGATATGCAGAAAAAACCTGATGGTGAGTTTAAACTTGGGGCTGACTTAAATGCAACTAACACCCCAACCCCGAACAAATCATATGTGACGAATGTGTTCAAAGGAAAATTATTGAGTGATGGAAGTAATCACTTCACTATCCATAATCTAGCACGGCCATTATTTGCAAGAGCTGAAAATGCTCACATCCATGACATTAATCTGGGTAATGTAAACATAAACATGCCTTGGGCTGACCGAACAGCACCACTCGGTGAAAACTTTAAGAATTCAACAATAGAAAATATCAAAGTGACTGGCCAAGTTGTTGGTAACAATGACGTGACGGGTATGGTGAACAAACTTGACGAATCCATCATGCGCAATGTTGCTTTCATTGGTAAAATCGAAAGTGTGGGTAACAAAGGTTGGTGGTCTGGTGGACTTGTCAGCGAAAGTTGGCGAAGTAATGTTGATAGCTCTTATGTAGATGCAAATATTAAGGCAAACAACGCCAAATTCGGTGGACTGATTGCGAAAATCGACCACGGTGTAAACCCTATGGATGTAAAACAAAAAGGTCACTTGACTAAATCCGTTGTTAAAGGATCCATGACTCTCAAAACAAATAACCAAAGCGGTGGACTCATTCACGATAACTACAATTGGGGATGGGTTGAAAACAACATCAGCATGATGAAAGTAAACAATGGTGAAATCATGTACGGTTCCGGTTCAGTGGATTCGGGCGACCCAGACTTTGGATTCCATTACTTCAAGAACAATGTATATGTGAAAGATGTTGCGTCAGGCAATGTTTCATATGAACGTTCAAAACAAATTCAGGGTGTAGATCAAGCTGAAGCTGATAAACGTATCGCAACCTTCAATATCACTGCTGATAAGTATGAAATCACAGATCCTCTTGTGAATAGACTTAACAACCTAACAACTCGTGATAATGAGTATAAAACAACTCAAGATTATGACGCAACGCGTGAGCAGGCATACCACAACATTGAGAAACTACAACCCTTCTACAATAAAGAATGGATTGTAAACCAAGGTAACAGATTGGCTACAAGTTCAAACCTAATGACTAAAGAGGTGTTATCTGTAACAGGTATGAAGAATGGTCAGTTTGTGACGGACTTATCAGATATTGATAAGATTATGGTTCACTATGCGGATGGCACTAAAGAAGAAATGGTAGTTACCGCTAAAGCTGATTCTAAAGTAGCTCAAGTAAAAGAGTATGATGTAGCAGGTCAAAACATTGTCTATACACCAAATATGGTTGTTAAAAATCGAGACAAACTGATTGCAGATGTGAAAGAAAGACTTTCAAGTGTTGACCTAATTTCAGCTGAAGTACGCGCGTTAATGGATATACGTAAGAAGGCAGAAGAAAATACAGATGCTCGTAAAGATGGATATATTCGTAATCTATACTTAGAAGAAAGTTTTGCCGAAGTGAAGCAAAATCTAGATAAGTTAGTCAAATCCTTGATCGAAAATGAAGACCATCAATTGAACGGTGATGATGCCGCGATGAAATCGCTACTCAAGAAAGTAGAAGATAATAAAGCTAAGATTATAATGGGACTGACTTATCTCAATCGTTACTATGATATCAAATATGGTGATTTGAGTATCAAGGATATGATGATGTTCAAACCTGATTTCTATGGTAAAACACCAAGTGTCATCGACCGTTTGATTCAAATTGGTTCAAGGGAGCATTTCTTGAAAGGTGATCGTACACAAGATGCCTACAAAGAAGTGATTGCTGGTGCAACTGGTAAAGGTGATTTACGTAGCTTCTTAGACTATAACATGCGTTTGTTTACAGAAGATAAAGATTTGAATGACTGGTTTATTCATTCTGCGAAAAACGTTTATGTAGTAGAACCTGAAACAAGCACAGAAGCCTTTAAAGATAAGCGACATCGTGTATTTGACGGTTTAAACAATGACGTTCACGGTCGTATGATTTTACCATTGCTCAACTTGAAGAAAGCCCATATCTTTATGATTTCAACCTATAACACGATGGCTTATAGCTCATTTGAGAAATATGGTAAGAACACTGAAGAAGAACGTAAGGAATTGAAGAAACGTATTGATGAAGTCGCTAAAGCGCAACAAACTTACTTAGATTTCTGGTCTCGTTTAGCTCTCCCAAGTGTTCGTAACAAACTTTTGAAGAGCGAATATATGGTGCCAACACCTGTTTGGGATAATCAATCTTATGCAGGAATTAAAGATGCAAATCGTCAAGGTTATGGAAAAGGTGGAGCCGTGGTATCTCCTATTCGTGAACTATTCGGCCCGACTGACCGTTGGCATCAAGTTAATGGAGCTATGGGAGCGATGGCAAAAATCTACGAAAAACCGTGGAAAGATGAGCAAGTATACTTCATGGTAACCAATATGCTTGACCAGTTTGGTATTTCTGCCTTCACACATGAAACCACACACATTAATGACCGTGTAGCTTACTTTGGAGGACATAACCATCGTCAAGGTACGGATTTGGAAGCCTTTGCTCAAGGTATGTTACAAACTCCTGATAAGTCAACAACAAATGGTGAGTATGGTGCATTAGGTATTAACATGGCCTACCATCGACCAAATGATGGAAACCAGTGGTATAATCCAGACCCTGACAAACTTCAAACACGCGACCAAATCGACCACTACATGAAGAACTACAATGAAGCTATGATGATGCTTGATTATGCAGAAGCTGAAGCTGTGCTTCCTAAGGTTAAAGGTGACAATAGTAAGTGGTTCAAGAAAATTGACCGCGAAACACGTCGACCTATGGATAGAAATAAACTAGGTGCTCCTCACCAATGGGACAAAGTGCGTGACTTGACAGATGCTGAGAAAGCAACCAAGCTGGAAACCATCGATGACTTGGTAAATAATAATTTCATGACCATTCACGGAAATCCAGGCAATAAAGTCTTCCACCCAGAGGACTTTGGTACAGCCTATGTCAATGTTAATATGATGGCGGGTATTTACGGTGGTAATACGAGTCCAGGTGCCCCCGGTTCTCTATCCTTCAAACATAATGCTTTCCGTATGTGGGGTTACTTTGGCTATGAAAATGGATTTATCGGATATGTATCTAGTAAATACCAAGGTGAAGCGGATAAACAAAACCAGGGTAGATTGGGTGATGATTTCATTATCAAAAAAGTTTCAAACAACCAATTCTTAAACCTTGAAGATTGGAAGAAACATTGGTATCATGATGTGAAAGCCAGAGCTGAAAAAGGATTCACAGAGATTACAATTGATGGACAAACCATTCACAATTATAACGAATTGAAAGCCTTATTCGACAAAGCTGTCACAGAAGACCTCAAGAAAGCTGGAAACTACTCAAATACTGAGAATTTGAAATCCAAAGTATTCAAAGCCCTTCTTAAAAACACAGACGGTTTCTTTAACCAACTGTTTAAGTAAAAACAAAGAGATAAGATTTGAATATAAACATATAGTTTGAACCAAAAATATTTTTTCAGACTCTATGTTTTTCGGCTCTTTGTCGACTATAGTGGGGCGAAGAATAAAATCTAGAAGAAGCTGGGAAAAAAGTCTTTGGAATCAGAAAAACGCATAGTATCAGGTATTGGAAAACTTTGATGCTATGCGTTTTATTGTGGGGATATTTACTTCATTTTCTCCTGAAATTGAATTTTTACCCAGCCGCTTTTTCATTAAACTATTGATTTTTTCTATCAGCTATGGTATTCTTTTGTTAGTTAATAAACTTACAAAAAGGAGAACAAATGTTTTCACCTACTAAATTAAAAAGAAAAAGAGAAAGTCAAGTATTATCTCAATCTCAACTTGCATCCAGTTTGGGAATTAGTAGAGCCTCATACTTTAATTGGGAATCAGGTAAAACAAAGCCTAATCAAAACAATTTAAGCAAATTGAGTGAGATTTTGAATGTAGATCTTCGATATTTTGAATCAGAGTATGAAATAGTTGAAACCTATCTCAAACTAACGGAAAGGAATCAAGAAGCAACACTTAATTATGCTACAGAACTGTTGAACAAACAGAATGCCAAGGTTGTAGACATTCCTGAGCGTTTTGCTTATAAAGTTTATGAAAAATTATCAGCTGGTACCGGAACAGCTTATTTTGATGATGGTAATTACGATACTGTTTACTTTAATCATCAATTTGATTATGATTTTGCATCGTGGGTGTTTGGGGATTCAATGGAACCGACATATGAAAATGGTTCGGTAGCTCTTATTAAGCAAACGGGCTTTGATTATGACGGGTCTATCTATGCGATAGATTGGGATGGTCAAACCTATATTAAGAAAGTGTATCGTGAAGAAAATGGGTTTCGATTAGTTTCACTCAATCGGAACTATTCAGATAATTTTGCGCCTTATGATGAGAATCCTCGTATCATAGGGAAAATCGTTGGAAACTTTATGCCTTTAGAGGATTGAGTATGACTTGGTTTGATTATAGTCTCGAACCAAAGAGTGACATTGCATTTATTGATATGAAATCTTTTTACGCAAGTGTAGAGTGTGTCGATAGAGGCTTACATCCACTTAAGACTTCGCTTTGTGTTATGAGTCGTGCAGATAATTCTGCCGGGTTAATCCTTGCTTCCTCTCCTATGTTTAAAAAGGTCTTTGGAAAATCAAACGTTGGACGTTCCTATGATTTACCATTTGATGTAAAAACTAGGAAGTTCTCTTACTATAACGCTAAGAAGCAAGGTTTACCAACAACGATAGATTATGTTCGTTATATTGAGGAATGGGCAAAATCAACCGTGATTGTTCCTCCGAGAATGGATACTTATATAGCAGTCAATATGGAAATTCAAAAAATTTTTCAAGATTTTGCGGCACCAGACGATATTTATCCCTACTCAATCGATGAAGGATTTATTGATTTAACAAGTTCATTAAATTATTTTGTGCCAGATAAAAGTATTAGTCGGAAAGATAAATTAGATATTATCTCGGCTGCTATTCAAAAAAAGATTTGGAGAAAAACAGGAATCTATTCAACGGTAGGCATGTCTAATGCCAATCCCTTATTAGCTAAGTTAGCACTAGATAATGAAGCTAAAAAGACTCCGACAATGAGAGCTAATTGGTCCTATGAGGATATAGAAAAGAAAGTATGGGCTATTCCTAAAATGACAGATTTCTGGGGAATTGGAAATAGAATGGAGAAGAAATTACATCATCTAAGTATCTTTTCGATTAAAGAATTGGCACAGGCTAATCCTGACTTGATTAAAAAAGAGCTTGGGATTATGGGACTAGAGTTGTGGTTTCACGCTAATGGTATTGATGAAAGCAATGTTCATAAACCTTATAAGCCGAAGTCAAAAGGGATAGGGAACTCTCAAGTTTTACCAAGAGATTATATTAAACAAAGAGATATTGAGATCATACTTCGTGAGATGGCAGAACAAGTTGCAGTTAGATTGAGAAGAGCTGGTAAAAAAGCGACTGTGGTTTCTATACACTTAGGATATTCTAAAGTGGAACAGAAACGATCTATTCATACTCAAATGAAGATTGAACCGACCAATCAAACAGCACTACTGACAAACTACGTTTTAAAGTTATTTCACACTAAATATACTTCAGGAGCTATTAGGAATGTTGCGGTTAACTATTCTGGTTTAGTAGATGAATCCTTTGGATTGATTTCATTATTTGATGATATTGAAAAAATAGAAAAAGAAGAAAGGCTCCAGTCCGCAATCGATGCTATTCGAACAGAATTTGGTTTTACTTCACTATTGAAAGGAAATGCCCTGGATCAGGCTTCTAGAACAATTGCAAGAAGTAAACTCATTGGTGGTCATTCAGCTGGAGGATTAGATGGGCTAAAATGATGAATCGTTCTTATTTGCCGTTTTTATTTGCAAGAGAGTATCAAGATCGTGGGATGGCTAAGTGGATGGGATTCTTTTTGTCAGAACATTCAAGTTCTCTTTGGGAAGAAAAAAATAAAGAAGATGTCTCAATTACTTTATCAATGGAAGAGAAGGTTTTACTTGTTCGTCAACTTTATACGAATACATTCCCTGCAACGTTTATTTTTAAGCACTCAAATAGAAGAAAAGTAGTATCGGGTATTGTTAAAGAAATTGGGAAAGAGTTTATATCTATAAAATCAGACATTGGATTTCTTCGATTAGAATGGTTAGATATACTTGGTATCCAGATAGAAGGTGAGGAATTACATGAATCGTAAAGAATTATATGACGATAAATTGCAGCTAGATTATTTTTCTGATTCTTATTTACGGTTTGAATCAGATTTTTACAAGTACTCTGCTCTAGACATTCCATTAACATTTATCACTGATGACATTTTACGCACAATGGCTATGTCTCAAAAACATTATTTTAAACTTAACAAAAGCAAATCTTTAGACGGTCGTGACCATTATTTTGTTTTTTCTATCAAGATGAACAAAGACAGTAGTGGCATTAGACAGTATGAATATCAGAGACATTGTTTTAGTTTGTAAGAGTCCGATAGGGCTCTTTTTTCTGTGATAATTTTATCAAAAAGTATTTGTTATACTTTTTTTAATTTAGATTTATCTTGGGGGTTTGGGGGCGTGCCACCACATTTTCATATCGTTTGTTTTTTGAACAGTGAGGTTTGAAATGGCAGGCGATATGATTTTTGGAATATTGTGGACACAATATCTGAGCTCGCAAAGCCTTACAAAAACGTTGAAGATATTTTGAAAAATGTACTGACAGTGTCTGTAAGCTTACATTGTCAGTACAGGTATCAATGAAGGAGGAAAAGTCATATGAAAAGAGATATACGTAGTATTCGGAAACAATTTCGCTTAACAGAAACGGAAGAAAAACAAATACTAGATTTAATGAGAGAGAAAGGAGAGGATAATTTTTCTGATTTTCTCCGTAAAAGCTTACTATTGTCTGATGGACAACAACAGATGGAAAAATGGTTCAACCTTTGGAAAAAACAAAAGTTGGAACAAATTAGCCGTGATGTTTATGAAATATTAATAATTGCTAAAATAAATCATCAGGTTACTCAAGAACATGTTTCTATTTTGTTAACTTGTATTCAGGAATTGATTAAAGAAGTAGAAAAAACAAGTCTTCTTAGTGAAAATTTTCGTAACAAATACATGAGGTAGTAGAGTGGAGCACCGATATAGAACAAATTTAAAAAAAGTCTTTTTATCTGACCTAGAATTAGTCAAATTGAATGAAAATATCTCAAAAAGCAACTGCTTATCATTCTCAGAATATGCTAGACGAACTCTACTAGATCCTGGTATGAATTTTATCACCATTGATACAAATAGTTATCAAGATTTGATTTTTGAATTAAAACGAATCGGAAATAATATTAATCAAATAGCCAGAAGCATAAATTATTCGAATTTAATAACGGAAGTTGAATTAAATGAGTTGAGAAAAGGTATAGAAGAGTTAATAGTAGAAGTGGAGAAAGATTTTCTTATTCAATCTGAAAAATTGAGGAAATTTTATGGTCATCACTAAACACTTTGCGATTCATGGAAAAAATTATCGTAGCAAACTAATCAAATATATTTTGAATCCAAGTAAAACAAAAAATCTAACACTAGTTTCAGATTTTGGTATGAGAAATTATTTAGATTTTCCTAGTTATAAAGAACTAGTGAGGATGTACAATGATAATTTTTTAAGTAATGATACTCTTTATGAATTTCGTCATGATAGGCAAGAAGTAAATCAACGAAAAATTCATTCTCATCACATCATTCAGTCCTTTTCTCCAGATGACCATCTTACTCCCGAACAAATCAATCGGATTGGTTATGAGACAGTTAAAGAGTTGACAGGAGGTAGATTTCGTTTCATTGTAGCAACTCATGTCGATAAAGATCATATCCACAATCACATCATTCTAAATTCAATTGATCAGAATTCTGATAAAAAGTTTCTATGGAATTATAAGTCAGAACATAATCTACGAATGGTTTCTGATCGTCTTTCAAAAATTGCAGGGGCAAAAATTATAGAAAATCGTTATTCGCATCGTCAGTATGAAGTTTATCGCAAAACAAATTACAAATATGAAATAAAACAACGAGTATATTTTCTAATCGAGAACTCGAAAAATTTTGAAGATTTCAAGAAAAAAGCAAAAGCTTTACATTTAAAAATTGATTTTAGACACAAGCATGTTACTTTTTTTATGACTGATTCAAATATGAAACAAGTCGTACGTGATAGTAAATTGAGTAGAAAACAACCTTATGATGAAACTTATTTTAAGAAAAAGTTTGTTCAAAGGGAAATCATAAACATCTTAGAATTTTTGCTTCCGAAAATGAAGAATATGAATGAATTGATTCAACGAGCAGAATTTTTTGGATTAAAAATAATTCCGAAAGAAAAACATGTTCTATTTGAATTTGATGGGATTAAGCTTTCAGAGCAGGAATTGGTAAAAACGAATCGGTATAGTGTTAGTTATTTTCAAGACTATTTTAATAACAAAAATGAAACTGTTGTCTTAGATACTAAAAATTTAGTTGAAGTTTACAATGAAGAAAAGCTAATTAAAGAAAAAGAGTTGCCGACAGAAGAGGTGGTATGGAAATCCTATCAAGATTTCAAGAGAAATAGGGATGCAGTTCATGAGTTTGAGGTAGAGTTGAATCTTAATCAAATAGAAGAAGTAGTGGACGATGGAATGTACATTAAGGTACAGTTTGGCATCCGACAAGAAGGACTTATTTTTGTACCAAATATTCAGATCAATATGGAAGAGGAAAAAGTTAAAGTATTTATCAGAGAAACTAGTTCTTACTATGTATACCATAAAGATTTAGCAGAAAAAAATCGCTTTATTAAAGGTAAAACTTTGATTAGACAATTTAATCTTCAGTATGAACCACAGTATATGTATAGAAGAATTCCTCTTAGCAAAATTAAAGAAAAAATAGAACAATTAGATTTTCTTATATCTGCGGAAAATAGTCCGAATGATTTTGAAGATATAACAAATGATTTCATTGCCCAAATATCATATCTAGAGAATATGATTAAACAAGTCCAAAATAAAATTGATGATTTAACTAATTTAGAGGAAGTATTGTTGAAAGATACGACAAATAGTTATAGCAATTTAGAAAATAGTATTCAAGGTAAAAGTTCAGTAGATACAATAGAGAAGGATTTATACATATATAAAGGAAAGATTGAAACACTGAAGGAACAAAATAGAGAAGCAATAAATTTATTTGAAATGTTTAATAAAACAATAAAGAAATATAAGGAAAAACAAAATATGAAATCTATTAAGGAAAATGAGATACATTTAGAGTAAACAGTTTCCTAAAAAGTATATATAGAATAGTTTCATGTTCCAATTTGTCACATATTTAAAAATAAGAAAATAACTATATTATACTTGTTTTAGGAGACATTGGATGTTGAAAAGGATTAGAGATTTACGCGAGGATGATGATTTGACACAAGAATATGTTGCAAAAACAATCTTAAATTGTACAAGATCAGCGTATTCTAAAATGGAATCAGGTACCAGGTTAATCTCTATAGATGACCTTATCAAACTTGCAGATTTTTATAATGTAAGTTTAGATTACCTTGTAGGTCGAGTGGATAATAAAGAAGACCATTACTCCAAAAAGTATTAGGTTAAGAAAGCACATTGACAATTGAATAGTCCAAAATGGTACTTTCCTCATTTGTGGAGCAGTTTTGAATGGCTCGCCATGATAAGAGCGATATTAAAACCATCAATAAAATAGAGCGATACTTTATATGCCATGATACAAATGATATACAATGATACTTCTGACCGTTCAGGCTGCCACCGTAAAAGAGCAGCAAGTGAAATTCTTATGATGACTTCATCAGTCATGCCATGGAGGTGAAAAATCTAAGAAAGGAAGTAGTAAAATCATGGAAACAGTAAACTATAAAGATTTAGTTGCGATTGGTTTTCCAGAGCACACATCGAGAAATATTATTAGACAAGCAAAAAAAATTGCTGTAAAAAAGTTTGAAGAAGCTAGAAAAAATGATAAGAATGCGGTACAATTAGGTTGTTCACCTTTCGATAATAAAAGGTTAGGCATTGCTCCTAAAAATATTGTAGAAAATTTAATTGGTATTTCTTTTTCAGATATAGAAGGTGAGAAAAATGGTTATATCAAAGACAAAGAAATATAAAGGTGTATACAAAGATTCAAAAGGAAAAATTTACTTTCAAATTGAATTAGGAGTTGATCCAATAACTGGGAAAAGAATTCAAAAGAAAGGAAGGAAAAATCAACAGGGACTACCGTTTAATTCTTTTAAGGAAGCTTATGAAGAGATACTTCGTTTAAAACATGAATTTGTGAACTCTACTATTAATAATAGTTTTCTAACTTTTAGAGAGTTTATGGAAGAGATTTATTTAAAATATTATCAACAAAAAGTTCAATTTGTAACTTATCAGACCGCTTTACCACATCATCAGTTATTTATTAAGCAATTTGGTAGTAAAAAATTATCAGATATTAGTACTATTGACTGTGAAAGATTTCGCTTAGCTATTATAGACAAGTATTCTAGTAACTATGCTAAAAATATGTGGTCTAGATTTAAAGCGTGTCTGGGCTATGCAGAAAGATTGGGTTATATTGATAGAGTTCCTTTTAAAGGATTAGATAATCCTAGAGGAAAGCACCCTGATACAAAATTTTGGACATTTGATGAATTTAAGAAGGTAATAAACTCTTTTGATATTAGTGAGTATGAGGGACTCCATAATTACATGACAATCTGGTTATATTTTATGACTGGCTTAAGAGTTAGTGAGGGTATTGCTCTTAAATGGGAAGATATTGATTTTGAACGTAAATGGATTCATGTTCATTCGACAATTGAGAAAGACAAAAACGGTGTATGGTATGCTAAACAACAAACAAAGACAGTAGCAGGGAATCGTAAAATTGATTTAGATGATTTTACGATTACAATACTTAAAAAATGGCGAGAAGTTCAAATAAAGAATGATGATAAAGATTATGTAATATCACGTTTTGGTGCCCCCTTGTGTAAGTCTACAATTTCTAGGATAATAAAAAGGCATGCTAGGGTTACGGGTGTACCAGAAATTACGGGGAAAGGTTTAAGACATAGTCACGCTTCCTACCTTATAAATGTATTGCATAAGGATACCTTATATGTTTCATATCGATTAGGACATGCTGATAAGTCAACCACGTTGAATACATATAGTCACTGGTATTATTCAGGTGATTCAACAATTTCAGAAGAGATTACAGACAGTTTAGATAATCTTGGATTATCAATTTACCTACCAAATTCCTGCCAAAGTTGAAAATGGAGGAATTAACCCACTAATACTGGGAGAAAATAAGATTAGCAAATTGTTACTCTTAAATAATAGAGCAACTACATTAGTAGCTTAAAAAATATGATTAAACCGCTATTCTTAGGAGTAGCGGTTTTTATTTTTATGTGCCAGGGGGCAAAAAAGGGAAAGGAATCTTTAAAAGTGAGGAGAGTTAGATTGAAAGAATCATATTGGTAAATCGAAATGATTGATATTTGTATCATGTCATAAATTGTTATCAAACGATAATATTGATTTTCTTACAAATTAAGAGTATAATTTATAAAAATGAGTGTTCACTCAATTTTTGTGAAATTAAGGAGTAAAGAAAATGGTTGTTGAAACAATAGAGTACAGTCGTTTCGGTAACGAAGAGGTCTTGGATTTGCTGAAGATTGACTCTACAGCCTTGGATGTAAATCAAGTGAGAGTAGAAGTTCATGCTGTTGGTTTAAATCCTATTGATTATAAAACTTTTGAGGGAGCGAAACCTCTTAAATTTCTATCTTTTATAACGAAATTAAGGAAACCAAGTCGTTGGTTTGAATCTAAATCATCTTTATTTCCAAGAGGTGTGGGGAGAGATTTTTCTGGAGTTATTACAGAAGTTGGAAATGAAGTAAGTAGGTTTTCAGTAGGAGACAAGGTGTTTGGAACAATGATTAGTGATCCTGGTTTGGGAACTAAGAGGGGAGCTTTAGCAACAGAAATTTGTGTCAATGAATCAGAAATTGTATTGAAACCAGAGATGATCGACATGACTCACGCAGCTACTATGGGAGTAGCTGCTCTAACTGTGGGTGGGGCTTTTAGAAGAATTGGTTTAAATTCAAGAGATACTGTTGTTATTTCAGCTGCAGCAGGAGGTATTGGAAGTATTGCAGTACAGTATGCAGTTGCTAAGGGGGCGAAAGTAATCGGAATCGCAAGTAAGAAAAATGCAGAGTATCTGAAGTCTTTAGGTGCCACACCAGTAAGTTACGAAGATAATATCAAGAAGGCTCTTCTATCAGCTAGTCCAACTCCTATTACAAAATTTTTGGATTGTTATGGATCTGATTATGTTAGATTGGCTTTTAGTTTAGGCTTGAAGGGGACAACTATTGGGACATTAGTACCTTCGCCCTATGTTATGATAAAAGGTGCTCAGTTTACTGGTCCGAGACATTCCACATATGATGATTTTAGCACTTTAGCTGAAATGGTCTCAGACGGGAAGGTTCAGCTGAAAATTGATCAAGTGTATGACTTTTCTATAAAGTCAGTTAGAGAAGCCTATCGTAGTCTGAAAATGGGACACAGTCGAGGCAAAAAAGTCGTAAAAGTAAGAGAGTAGAAGAGAGGTGCTAGCGATGGAAAGTTTAGAACAAAAGTATGCTCAGACGTTAGAAGTTAGCAACTTGAGCTTGAAACAACGTCGAGTATTATTATCAAGCTTAAAATTATTCTCAGAAATTGGATTTGAGAATACAACGTCCAGCCTTATTGCCGAACGTGCTGGAGTGTCAGAAGGAACTGTTTTTAGTTACTTTAAAACAAAGGAAGGTATTTTAGAAGCCATTTTATCTACTTTTCTAGAACAGGTTATTCCAGAAGTAATTGCGGATTTCTCAGAAAAAAAATTCACAGTAGATCAAGAAACTTTTCCCTTCTTTTTAAAAAGTATTGTTCGAGATAGGCTCTTTTTCATTCAGGAGAATCAAATGCATGTTAAAATTCTCTTGGGGCGTTCTTTTATTGATAAAAATCTTTCTATCCAGTTAGGAAATATTATTGTTCAATCTATAGTAGAACAAATTAGCCCTGTTTTAAATCAATTTAAAGAAAAAGGACTTATTCTAAATTGGTCAAATGAAAGAATTGTTCGATACATTTTAGCATTGAGTTTTTCTTATCTTATTCCCATGATGTTGAATGATGAAGGAACTATAAACATAGATGAAGCAGTTGATGAGATTGTTGAATGTTTGTCATCTGCCCTAATGAAAGTAAAATAAATTCGGATGTTAAAACTCACTGTTAATGGTGAGTTTTTTGAACTCAACATAAAAATCCCCAATCGAAGCGATTGAGGATTAAGCAAATGAATCTTAAACAATACCTTGTGCAATCATAGCGTTTGCTACATTTTCAAAGGCAGCAATGTTTGCTCCTGCAAGGTAGTCTTTATCAAGACCGTATGTTTCTGAAGTTGTTTTAGCTGTGTTGAAGATATTTGTCATGATGTCTTTGAGACGTCCATCAACTTCTTCACGAGTCCATGAGAGACGAAGACTATTTTGGCTCATTTCAAGGGCTGAAACGGCTACACCACCAGCGTTGGCAGCTTTGGCAGGTCCGTAGAAGATACCATTTTCTTTGTAAACTTTGATGGCATCAAGGTCGCTTGGCATGTTGGCACCTTCAGATACACAGATAACACCTTGAGCAACCAAACGTTTAGCTGCTTCACCGTTGATTTCGTTTTGAGTGGCACATGGAAGAGCAATGTCATAGTTTCCAGCGTAAGTCCATACAGAACCTTCGTGGTAGGTTGCGGTTGCTTTTTCAGCAGCATACTCAGTCAAACGAGCACGACGTTTTTCTTTAACATCAACCAAAAGATCGAAGTCGATACCATTTTCATCGATGACATAACCATTTGAGTCAGATACAGAGATAACAGTTGCACCAAGTTCAGTTGCTTTTTGAAGAGCATATTGAGCAACGTTACCAGAACCTGAAATAACGACTTTCTTACCAGCAAAGCTGTTACCGTTAGCTTTGAGCATTTCCTCAGTGTAGTAAACCAAACCGTAACCAGTTGCTTCTGGACGAATCAAGCTACCACCAAATCCAAGAGGTTTACCAGTCAAGACACCAGCATCAAATTGGTTAAGGCGTTTGTATTGACCGTAAAGGTAACCAATCTCACGTCCACCAACACCGATATCACCAGCAGGTACGTCAAGTGATGGTCCGATGTGTTTTTGCAATTCAGTCATGAAGCTTTGGCAGAAACGCATCACTTCAGCATCTGTTTTACCTTTAGGATCGAAGTCTGATCCACCTTTACCTCCACCGATAGGAAGTCCAGTCAAGACGTTTTTGAAGATTTGTTCAAATCCGAGGAATTTCAAAATTCCTTGGTTTACAGTTGGGTGGAAACGAAGTCCGCCTTTGTATGGCCCAACAGCTGAGTTGAATTGAACACGGTAACCACGGTTTACTTGAATGTTTCCATCACGGTCAACCCAAGGAACACGGAAAGAAATCACGCGTTCTGGCTCAGTAATACGTGCCAAGATATTTTCTTCGATATACTCAGGGTGTTTTTCAAATACAGGTTCCAAAGTGTTGAAAAATTCTTCAACAGCTTGGAGGAATTCAGCCTCGTGCCCGTTACGAGCTTTTACAGTTTCAAACACGCTTTGGATATATTCTTTAGCAGATGTCATATCGTTCTCCTTAAATTTTAATTTAATTATGTGTGTCATTATAGCAGAATTTTTTTTAACTGTAAAGAGAAAAACAAAAATTTTCTAAAAATTCTTTCAATTTGATTTTTGGGCTTATTTGAAATTGGAATTTTTTGAAAGTGGATAAAAAACGAACGTTTTTCTTATAAATGACTTTCTTAAAGAGAAAAGCTGAAAATATGGTATAATATTATCAATAAAAGGAATCTGGAGGATCAGAATCATGGTATCAACGAAAACGCAAATTGCTGGTTTTGAGTTTGACAATTGCTTGATGAATGCAGCAGGTGTGGCTTGTATGACGATAGAGGAGCTGGAAGGGGTTAAAAACTCAGTGGCAGGAACCTTTGTCACAAAGACAGCGACTTTGGACTTTCGTCAGGGAAATCCTGAGCCACGTTATCAAGATGTTCCACTTGGTTCTATCAACTCTATGGGCTTGCCGAATAATGGATTAGACTATTATTTGGACTATCTTTTGGATTTGCAGGAAAAAGAGCCGAACCGAACTTTCTTCTTATCTCTGGTCGGTATGTCTCCAGAGGAAACCCATACTATCTTGAAAAAAGTCCAAGAGAGTGAATTTTGTGGTCTGACTGAGCTAAACCTTTCTTGTCCAAATGTGCCAGGAAAACCTCAGATTGCCTATGATTTTGAGACAACCGACCGGATTTTGGCAGAGGTGTTTGCCTACTTCACCAAACCTCTTGGAATTAAATTGCCACCATATTTTGACATTGTTCACTTTGACCAAGCGGCAGCTATTTTCAACAAATATCCGCTCAAGTTTGTCAACTGCGTTAACTCTATCGGAAACGGCCTTTATATAGAAGATGAGTCCGTCGTTATTCGTCCTAAAAATGGTTTTGGGGGCATTGGTGGGGAGTATATTAAACCAACTGCTCTAGCCAATGTTCACGCCTTTTTTCAACGCTTAAACCCTCAAATCCAAATCATCGGAACAGGTGGCGTTCTGACTGGTCGTGATGCCTTTGAACACATCCTCTGTGGTGCCAGTATGGTGCAGGTAGGAACCACCCTTCACAAAGAGGGAGTTGGTGCTTTTGATCGTATTACTAATGAACTGAAAGCAATCATGGCGGAAAAAGGGTACGAAAGCCTAGAAGATTTCCGCGGGAAATTGCGCTATATTGACTAATTAAATCGAAAAATCAGAAGAAAGGAGAGAAGATGCTAGCCATTGAAGAAAGTCAAAAACTGACTCTAGCAAATTTACCGAACCTGAGCCTTTTTACAGGGACAGACCAGGGTCAGTTTGAAGTTATGAAGAGTCAAGTATTGAAACAGATTGGCTATGATTCTGCAGACCTCAACTTTGCCTACTTTGATATGAAAGAAGTGGTCTACAAGGATGTGGAACTGGAGTTGGTCAGCCTTCCTTTCTTTGCAGATGAGAAAATCGTGATATTGGATCATTTTGTCGATATCACGACTGCTAAAAAGCGCTTTTTGACAGATGATGAGCTTAAGTCGTTTGAGGAATACCTTGATAACCCCTCGCCAACAACCAAGTTGTTGATCTTTGCGGAAGGAAAACTGGATAGCAAAAGACGGCTGGTAAAATTACTTAAGCGTGATGCCAAGGTTTTTGACGCAGTAGAAGCCAAAGAACAAGAATTGCGCCAGTATTTCCAAAAGTGGAGCCAGAAACAAGGTCTGCAGTTTGCTAATCATTCTTTTGAAAATCTTCTCGTCAAGTCGGGTTTTCAATTTAGTGAAATTCAGAAAAATCTCCTCTTTTTACAGTCCTATAAGGAAGACTCTGTTATCGAGGAAGAGGATATTGTTAACGCAATTCCCAAGACCTTGCAGGACAATATTTTTGATTTAACTCAGTTTATTCTGACTAAAAAGATGGACCAGGCGCGTGACTTGGTTAGAGACTTGACCTTGCAAGGTCAAGATGAAATCAAACTGATTGCAGTCATGCTAGGACAATTTCGAACTTTTACTCAGGTGAAAATTTTGTCAGAGTCTGGACAAACAGAATCTCAGATTGCAAGTAGTCTAGGAAGTTTTTTCGGACGCAATCCCAATCCCTATCAAATCAAGTTTGCGCTGAGAGATTCACGAGGACTTTCCTTGAGCTTTTTGAAGCAAGCTATTTCCTATTTGATTGAGACAGACTATCAGATTAAGACAGGACTTTATGAAAAAGGTTTCCTTTTTGAAAAGGCACTCTTACAGATTGCTAGTCAGGTAAATTAACCCTATTTGAAAAACTTTTTAACCCGCGTCAGGATTATCTTGTCGTGGGTTTCTTGCTGATTTGCTTATTTTATTAGAAAGTATTCAGTGATTTCTTCATCTATAAGCAAAAAACTTGAAAAAAGTGAATGTTTGCGTTATCATTTTCATATAGAAAGAAAAAGAGGTATTACAGATGGCTATTATCTTACCAGATCTTCCATATGCATACGACGCTTTGGAACCATACATCGATGCGGAAACAATGCACTTGCACCATGACAAACACCATCAAACTTATGTCAACAATGCTAATGCAGCTCTTGAAAAACACCCTGAAATCGGTGAAGACCTTGAAGCTTTGCTTGCTGATGTAGAATCAATCCCAGCTGATATCCGTCAAGCGCTTATCAACAATGGTGGTGGACACTTGAACCACGCTCTTTTCTGGGAATTGATGACTCCTGAGAAAACAGCTCCATCAGCAGAACTTGCAGCAGCAATCGATGCAACATTTGGTTCATTTGAAGAATTCCAAGCAGCCTTCACTGCAGCAGCAACAACTCGTTTTGGTTCAGGATGGGCATGGTTGGTTGTCAACAAAGAAGGTAAACTTGAAGTGACTTCAACAGCAAACCAAGACACACCAATCTCAGAAGGCAAAAAACCAATCTTGGGCTTGGACGTTTGGGAACATGCTTACTACGTGAAATATCGCAACGTGCGTCCTGACTACATCAAAGCTTTCTTCTCAGTGATCAACTGGAACAAAGTAGATGAATTGTACGCAGCAGCTAAATAATGATAGTTGGAGGGAAGAATTGTTCTTCTCTTTTTAAGGTTATATTATTTTGGTCTGACAAAATCGTCAGACTTTTTTCATTTTTATGAGAAACGTGCTAACTGCTAGAAATTATGGTAGAATAAAGTATTAAGTAATCGTGGAAAAAGGATATCTATGCGAAAAGAAATTGCACCTGAATTATACAACTATAACAAGTTTCCTGGTCCTGAGTTCCATTTACACGGGGACAAGGTCGAAACAGAAGGGATCGCTTTTTCCTTGGTGGAAAATAGCAAGGATGCCTTCAATGTGACGGCTTTTAATCAGCGTTTTTCAGAAGTCTTAACCAAGTTTGATTATATCGTGGGAGATTGGAGTAACGAACAACTTCGCCTACGCGGTTTTTACAAGGATGATCGAACAGAAGAAAAACTTGAAAAAATAAGTCGTTTACAAGACTACCTTTTAGAATATTGTAGTTATGGTTGTGCCTATTTTGTCCTAGAAAATGAAGCCCCTAAGCGAGCATCATTTGACAAGAAAATGCGTAAGAAGGAAGAAGAAACACCTTCTAGAAAAGGAAAGAAACCGGCTCAAACCAAACGAAAACCGAATGCAGATAAGAAAAATAGACGTCGTCAGAAAGACCAGCATTCTCAGAAAGAGGATAAGGGACAACGTCATTTTGTCATTCGTCAGAAGTGAGTAGAGAATAAGGAGAAGAAATGAAACCGTCAATTTATAGTTTAACACGTCAAACCATGCAGGAATGGGTTTTGGAGCAGGGAGAAAAGAAATTCCGTGCAGATCAAATCTGGGAATGGCTCTATCGTAAACGTGTCCAGTCATTTGAAGAAATGACCAACCTTTCCAAGGATTTGATTGCTAAGCTTAATGACCAGTTTGTGGTCAATCCCTTGAAACAACGTATCGTTCAAGAGTCTGCTGATGGGACAGTTAAGTATCTTTTTGAATTGCCGGATGGAATGCTGATTGAGACAGTACTCATGCGTCAACACTACGGTTTATCTGTCTGTGTGACCACTCAGGTCGGCTGTAATATCGGTTGTACCTTCTGTGCCTCTGGTTTGATTAAGAAACAACGTGACCTTAATAACGGTGAAATCGTAGCGCAAATCATGCTAGTGCAGAAATACTTTGATGATCGTGGTCAGGATGAACGCGTCAGCCATATCGTTGTCATGGGTATCGGTGAGCCTTTTGATAACTATAACAATGTCTTAAATTTTGTTCGTACTATCAACGATGACAAGGGAATGGCCATCGGTGCTCGACACATCACGGTTTCAACCTCAGGTTTGGCCCATAAAATTCGTGATTTTGCTAATGAAGGGGTTCAGGTCAATCTTGCTGTTTCCCTTCACGCACCTAACAATGAGTTGCGTTCAAGCATCATGAAGATTAACCGTGCCTTTCCTATTGAAAAACTCTTTGCTGCTATTGAGTACTATATCGAAACAACAAACCGTCGTGTGACTTTTGAATACATCATGCTTAATGAAGTCAATGACGGTGTAGAACAAGCCTTGGAATTGGCTGAATTGCTCAAGAACATCAAGAAATTGTCTTATGTAAACTTGATTCCTTACAACCCAGTTAGCGAGCATGATCAATATAGCCGTAGTCCCAAAGAGCGCGTCCTGGCCTTCTATGATACGCTTAAGAAAAAAGGGGTCAACTGTGTGGTTCGTCAAGAGCATGGTACAGATATTGATGCAGCTTGTGGACAATTGCGCTCTAACACAATGAAACGTGACCGCCAAAAAGCAGTCGCAGCAGTCAATCCTTAATGATGAAGAAAACTTATAATCCTGTTTTAGTTTGGGGAGTCATTTTCTATAGCATTTGTATTGTCTATTTTTGCTTTACTCCTCAAGGACATTCTCCCGTAGGAGTGGAAACTCCAGGTATTCAGCATCTTGGACGCCTGGTTTTTCTTTTGACTCCTTTCAATTCTTTTTGGAAACTGGGCGAAGTGAGTGATGTAGGACAATTATCTTGGATTTTTCTACAAAATATCCTCAATGTTTTCTTACTTTTTCCTTTGGTGTTCCAACTCCTTTATCTCCTTCCAAACTTGCGGAAAACAAAAAAGGTGCTTCTTTTTAGTTTTCTAGTGAGCCTTGGAATTGAGTGTACGCAGTTAGTCTTGGACTTTTTCTTTGATTTTAACCGCGTCTTTGAGATTGATGATTTGTGGACCAATACCTTGGGTGGCTATCTGGCTTGGTTCTTCTATAAACAATTACATAAAAACAAGATAAGGAATTAAAATGAGTATTTTAGAAGTTAAAAATCTGAGTCACGGTTTTGGTGACCGTGCAATTTTTGAAGATGTGTCCTTCCGTCTCCTCAAGGGAGAACATATCGGTCTGGTCGGTGCCAATGGTGAAGGAAAATCAACCTTTATGAGCATTGTGACTGGTAAGATGTTGCCAGATGAAGGGAAGGTTGAGTGGTCCAAATATGTGACTGCTGGATACTTAGACCAACATTCTGTCTTGGAAAAAGGACAGTCGGTGCGTGATGTTCTCCGTACAGCCTTTGATGAGCTATTCAAAGCAGAAGCTCGTATCAATGACCTTTATATGGAAATGGCTGAAGATGGAGCGGATGTTGATGCTCTCATGGAAGAAGTGGGGGAACTCCAAGACCGTCTGGAGAGTCGTGATTTTTATACCTTGGATGCTAAGATTGATGAAGTGGCGCGTGCCCTTGGTGTCATGGATTTTGGCATGGATACGGATGTAACTTCTTTGTCAGGTGGGCAAAGAACCAAGGTGCTTTTGGCTAAACTCCTTCTTGAAAAGCCTGATATCTTGCTTTTGGACGAGCCGACCAACTACTTGGATGCTGAGCATATTGACTGGCTCAAGCGCTATCTCCAAAACTATGAGAATGCCTTTGTCCTTATTTCGCACGATATTCCATTCCTGAATGACGTTATCAATATCGTCTATCATGTGGAAAATCAACAGCTGACGCGTTATTCTGGTGACTACTACCAGTTCCAAGAAGTCTACGCTATGAAGAAATCTCAGCTAGAGGCGGCCTACGAACGTCAGCAAAAAGAAATTGCAGACCTCAAAGACTTCGTAGCTCGAAACAAAGCGCGTGTTGCAACACGAAACATGGCCATGTCCCGTCAGAAGAAATTGGATAAGATGGATATTATCGAACTGCAAAGTGAGAAACCAAAGCCATCCTTTGATTTCAAACCAGCTCGTACGCCAGGGCGCTTTATCTTCCAAGCCAAGGATTTGCAGATTGGTTATGACCGTCCTCTTACCAAGCCTTTAAATCTTACCTTTGAACGCAATCAAAAGGTTGCCATTATCGGAGCAAATGGTATCGGGAAAACGACTCTCTTGAAGAGTCTCTTGGGAATTATCCCACCAATCGCTGGGGAGGTTGAACGTGGAGACTACCTAGAACTTGGCTACTTTGAACAGGAAGTAGAAGGTGGCAATCGTCAAACTCCACTAGAGGCTGTCTGGAATGCTTTTCCTGCACTTAACCAAGCAGAAGTCCGTGCAGCCCTTGCTCGTTGTGGTCTGACAACCAAGCATATTGAAAGCCAAATTCAGGTCTTGTCAGGTGGGGAACAAGCCAAGGTTCGTTTCTGTCTCTTGATGAATCGTGAAAACAACGTTTTAGTGTTGGACGAGCCGACCAACCACTTGGATGTGGATGCCAAGGATGAGCTCAAGCGTGCCCTCAAAGAATACAAGGGATCTATTCTTATGGTCTGCCACGAACCAGACTTTTATGAAGGCTGGATGGACCAAATCTGGGATTTTAACAATCTAACCTAAGAATGAGGATAAAAGAAATACAGTACCGAATGTGGATACTGTATTTTTGGGTTTTTAAGATTTAAAATTGTAGTCTTTCACCACTTCGATGCTGTCGATTGTGATAGCAGTAGTTGGCTTGTCTTTTTCATCTTTTTCAGCTTTAGCAATCTTATCTACAACATCCATCCCGTCAATCACTTGACCAAAGACTGGGTGTTTGCCATCTAGACTAGGGTTTCCCCCTTCTTTGTAGGCTTCGATGATTTTCTTAGGATACTTGCTTGTAGGGAGTTTAGCGGAGGTGTCTGTAGAGTTTTGGTTGATGAAGAACTGGCTGCCATTGGTGTTTGGTTGACCAGTATTAGCCATAGAAAGAGCACCACGGATGTTATAGAGATAAGGAGTAATTTCGTTCTTGAAACCAGTTCCCTTGTCTTTTGTCTTATCCTTGTCATGCCAGATGGACTGACCACCTGTACCATCTCCCTTTGGATCTCCAGTTTGGACCATAAAGCCATCGATGACACGGTGGAAGGTAATGCCGTTATAGTAGCCTTCCTTGGCATGAGTGAGAAAGTTTTCAACTGCTAAAGGAGCTAGCTTAGGGAAGAGTTTAATACGGATATCCCCTTGACTTGTGTGGAGAATCACTTCGGCTTCATCTTCAGCAACTTCCTTAGAAAGTTGCGGGAAGTTTGCATTTTCGTTTGTCAAAGCATCGTTTAATTCCTTGGCAGACTGGGCAGCCGCTTTGGAACTTTCTTCAGCAGCAAGACTGGAATCAACATAGTCATCACCACGTAGACTGCGTTGGATGCTACTACACCCAGCTAGGGCTACAGTTGACAGTAAAAGAAGAGTTGCTAGTTTTTTCATTCTGTTCCTCTCAAAAATTCATTTCTACCATTGTACCCTAAAAGGAAGTGGATTTCAAATGTTAGTGATAAGGTAGTTTTAGAGAAAATCAACCAAAAAATCACTTGATTAGAGATTTTTTCTTTGGATGACGGTCGACAATGTCCTGGTATTGTTCCAGTATCCGCTCTCCTTTTGGAGTCAATTTGTAGCCACGAATCGAAAAGAAACTAGCTAATTCCTCTTCTGAAAAATGGTTATGAAGGGATTGATCCAAATCTGCAATCTTCATTTTAGAAAGGACTGTAATTCCCTTGCTTTTCAGAATATTCTTTTTCATAGTAGCATTCAGATGGTCAAGTGAATCAAAAGACGTTTCAATGCCAGCATAACCTTTTTCTACCAGAGTTTTTAGATGTTTAGGTGCATCAATACCATAAGTGTACTCAAAGTATTTAGGGAACCAGATCTTAAGAAAGCTCGTAAAGCATCAAAATTAGTAAAGGTTAATTCGAAAGAATTACTATATTTTAAAAGAGCACATTTTCAAAGGATTTTTTCTTTTGGCTTCACTTCCTAATTAGTCAATGAACTTAATACTAGGTCTCGAAAAGAATTATGCTTCCTCTTTCTGTCTGAGTTCAAAGAGGTCTTCTACTTTCAGATTAAAAACTTGAGCAATTTTAAGAGCCATCTCCAGCGAAGGATTGTAACGATTATTTTCCAAGTGCAGAATTGTCTCGCGTCGCATGCCGATGAGTTCGGCTAACACTTGCTGGGTCATGCCTTTGGACTCACGAACAGATTTGAGATTAGTAATAATCTTGCTTTCTTTGGCCATGCTTATCCTCTCCGTTCCAAGATAAAGTAGACAACCGCAAAGATGAAAATCAAGGCAGCTATGCTAATAAAGACTTGCCCCATGTAAAGAGTGAGAGACCCCATATACCCAATGATAACTGCTAGGATCATCAGTGCGCCTAGTGTAAAAACTAACATCAAGCTAGCTGCCTTTGCTAAATTGGCATAAAAGCGTTCGTCCGGAGTTTCCTTGACATTTTTCAAAGAGAAAAAACCAAATAAAATCACTTCAATAATGAGGCCAATTCCCAAAATCCATTCTTTAATACCAGAACTTACGCTTGGGGTCGCAACCCAAATCCCTACTGTATAAAAAATGCTTGCTGCAAAAAAAAGTATTGTGTAAAGCTTAGCAGACAAGTCAAAAATAGTCTTTCCCTTACTTTTCTGACTCTTATGAGGCCATGGTTTCATATGTAGCCAGCTCCAAATAGCTACAATCTGACCTAACACTGAAATACCAGCAATAACTAACTTGGGTCCCCAACTAAGATTAGAACCAAATAAAACAATAAAATCAATAAAGAGAGCTACGGCAATCACTGCAATGAGGCCACGCATTTTTTGACTTTTTTTCATGATAGACTCCTTTTTTGTGTTATAAATATATAACATTTAAATGTTATGTTATAAATATATCACACTTAAATTTAGAAAGCAAGAATTTTATGTGTCAATGTGGTAATTATTTGAAAAAATTTTTTAATAAAAGCCCTCGCTAGTCAAACAACTAAAGAATTATTTGAAGCAATCATCGGATTTGATTTGGATAGTTTCGTTAATAATATTTGATTATAAAAAATTTTTGGAAAATCTAGATACTGTATGAATCTCTATTTATTCTTAGACTGTTATAAAGTCTAAGAATAAGCTTTGTAGGTGTAGAAATTAATTTTTACAGAACTAAATTATTCCCCTATTTAGAATCTATTAATTCATATTTTATAAATTAATTAGTAGATATCATTCTTAAAATCCTTGATATTTCGTTTGGGAACGGGCTTGGGATTTAGGAGCCAAGCATCCAAATCTCATTCAGGTGAGATGAGGGGTTTGGCTTGATGGTTTTTATAAAATGTTTCTACAATAGTATTCAGGACATTCTTTTTCTGGTTTTTCTTTAAAAAAATAACAAATTTCTAAATGGTTTAAAAATTTTATAGTCTGTCAAGTTTTTTTCTTGACACCTGACAGGAATCTGATATAATAGAACATGTGCTAAATAGCTTAGCTATTTCACCGAAATAAAAAATAAGAAAAGAGACTTTAAAAATGGCAGTTAAAATCCGTTTGACTCGTATGGGTTCTAAGAAAAAACCTTTCTACCGTATCAACGTAGCAGATTCACGTTCACCACGTGACGGACGTTTCATCGAAACAGTTGGAACTTACAACCCACTTGTTGCTGAAAACCAAGTAACTTTGAAAGAAGACCGCGTTCTTGCATGGTTGGCTGATGGAGCTCAACCTTCAGATACAGTTCGCAACATCCTTTCAAAAGAAGGTGTATTGAAAAAATTCCACGATTCTAAATTCTCAAAATAAGTTTAAAGTAGGTTGACAGATGGATACGATTGAAAATCTCATTATTGCGATTGTGAAACCCTTGATTTCACAACCAGATGCCTTAACTATCAAGATTGAAGATACACCAGAATTTTTGGAATATCATTTGGATCTTGATCAAAGTGATGTGGGTCGTGTAATCGGTCGTAAGGGTCGCACTATTTCTGCGATAAGAACGATTGTCTACTCTGTCCCAACTGAAGACAAAAAAGTAAGAATCGTTATTGACGAAAAATAAGAAGGGCGGGACGGATGTCTCGCTTTTTTTGCAAGGAGCAGGATATGAAGGATTTAACGTTTAGACAATTACAAGACTACCTACTGGAACATTACCAGCAGTCTCGTACTGAGGAAGGTCTTTTTATCAAGCTAGTGGAGGAAGTCGGAGAAGTAGCCGAGGTCTTGAATGGGCGCTCTGGTCGAAAAGAGGGTGTCAAGGATTCAAATGAGGAACTAGCCAAAGAACTGGCTGATATCCATTCACTACACCGTCGCAATTGCGGCCATCAACGACATAGATCTAACCAAGACCATCTTTGAGAAAGATAAAACTGCAGCCATTAAGTACCAACATGAACGTGATTTGGAAGGATTTTTGAAAGGGAAGTAAAGGTATTGTACTCTTACTCCAACTTGAGAAAATCCTTGGAACGTGATAAAATAAAAGATAGGGATTTTTAATAATTCATTATATAGAATGAGTGGATTTCTTTATGAAGAGGATTGAAGTATCTACAGAAATTGGTAGTCTCTCTGTTACTTATCAAAAGCAAAAGAAAATGCTAGTTTGTCTAAATGGAGCAGGTTTGCTACCGAGTTATGAAAATTTTTCGCTTATACTTGAAAAACTTCCTCCTACAATTGGTTATTTGACAATTGATTTTCCAAATACAGGTAGGAGTCCGATTCATGACCAAGCTGGAAAAAATCTAGATAATCTTGCTGATGCGGTTTATAAAGTACTTGAAGAATTGGCGATTTCTGAATATATACTTTGTGCACATAGTTTGAGTGGAATTTTAGCTTTCAACTTGCTCAAGAAACCAATTGAGTGTCAGGCTTTAGTAGCGATTGAACCGACAACTAAAAAAGTCATGTTTGCTGATTTTTCAGAAAATCCTTATCCAGAAATGGAAGAGCAGATGAGGCTGATTGACGAGTGTGGTCCTGAATTGTATTTTAAGAATTTAACTCAAGAGACATTTAGCCCTGAAATTAATAAAGAAATCTGGGAATTAATGCAAGAAAAAGGTTCAGAGTTGGAAAATCTAGATACAGGATTTCAGATATCTGGAGAGATTACTGAGGAAGATTTTGAGAATGTATCTATAGAATCTTATATCCCTGTATTTATTTTTTGTCAGCCTTATAGAGAAAAAGAGTACAGAGAATCAGAATATTGGACTTCCAATACTAAACTCATTTTAGGAGGGAATCACCATTATTTACAATGGTCAGAATCAGAAAAAATTGTGACTATTATTCGAGAATTGTCAGAATAAGATGGAAATAAATAGAGTACAGGAGACAAGATGAACTACTTTAATGTTGGGAAAATCGTCAATACGCAGGGGTTGCAGGGTGAGATGCGAGTCTTGTCTGTGACAGATTTTGCAGAAGAACGGTTTAAAAAAGGGGCTGAGCTGGCTTTGTTTGATGAAAAAGATCAGTTTGTTCAAACAGTGACCATTGCTAGTCACCGTAAACAGAAGAACTTTGACATTATTAAATTCAAAGACATGTACCATATCAATGCTATTGAAAAGTATAAGGGATACAGTCTCAAGGTTGCTGAGGAAGATTTGAATGACCTAGACGATGGTGAATTCTACTATCACGAGATTATCGGTTTGGAAGTCTATGAAGGTGATAACTTGATTGGAACTATCAAAGAAATCCTGCAACCAGGTGCCAATGATGTCTGGGTGGTCAAGCGAAAAGGCAAGCGTGATTTGTTATTGCCTTATATCCCACCAGTGGTTCTCAATGTTGATATTCCAAATAACCGCGTCGATGTGGAAATCTTAGAAGGGTTAGACGATGAAGATTGATATTTTAACCCTTTTTCCAGAGATGTTTTCTCCGCTAGAGCACTCAATCGTTGGAAAGGCACGTGAAAAAGGGCTCTTGGATATCCAGTATCATAATTTTCGAGAAAATGCTGAAAAGGCCCGCCATGTCGACGATGAGCCCTACGGAGGCGGTCAGGGGATGTTGCTACGAGCACAACCTATTTTCGATGCCTTTGATGCTATTGAAAAGAAAAATCCGCGCGTTATTCTCCTCGATCCAGCTGGAAAGCAGTTTGATCAGGCTTATGCTGAGGATTTGGCTCAAGAGGAAGAGCTAATCTTTATCTGTGGGCACTATGAGGGTTATGATGAGCGAATTAAGACCTTGGTGACAGATGAGATCTCCCTGGGAGACTATGTCTTGACTGGTGGAGAATTGGCGGCTATGACCATGATTGATGCTACAGTACGCCTGATTCCAGAAGTGATTGGCAAAGAGTCTAGCCACCAAGATGATAGTTTTTCTTCTGGCCTTCTCGAATATCCTCAATACACACGTCCCTATGATTATCGAGGAATGGTCGTGCCAGATGTACTGATGAGCGGGCACCATGAAAAAATTCGTCAGTGGCGCCTGTACGAGAGTTTAAAGAAAACCTATGAACGCAGACCGGATTTGCTTGAACATTATCAACTGACAGCAGAAGAAGAGAAAATGCTGGCAGAAATTAAAGAAAACAAAGAATAAAGGAGATACCTATGCAAGTAATCAAACGTGATGGAGAAATTGCTGAATTTAATCCAGATAAGATTTACCAAGCTATCTTAAAGGCAGCCCAGACTGTCTATGTATTGACAGATGATTTGCGTCAAAACCTTGCACAAGTCACTAAGAAAGTGGTTTTGGATTTGGAAGAAGCCAAGGTGGAACGTGCTACTATCAGCATGATTCAGTCTATGGTTGAACATCGTTTACTGGGTGCAGGTTACATTACTATTGCAGAACACTACATTTCCTATCGTCTGCAACGTGACTTGGAAAGAAGTGGTTATGGAGATCATATCGCGGTTCATTTACATTTTGAACAAGTTCGCTAATAAAAAAGAGTGGGATGAAGTAACTACATCTCACTCTTTCTTAAATCTATTTTTTTGGGCTGTTTGGACAGTTGAAGGGACAAATCGCAGGCGTTGAATATCGCTTATGCGGATAATACGGGTCACATTTTTGGCAAAATTTTTCACGATAATTTGCTGACGTTGCTGATCGTATTTGATGATGTCACCTGTAAAGCTTGTCTCAGACAAGATAAGGTGAACAGCAGTTTGCTTCTGGATAGCCTCTTCAATAGTGGCTGTAAGGGAGTTGCTTTCAGTCTGGTCTGGTTGATCATGTCCATTTAAAAAGTCATGTATTTTATCTAGAACTTGCTGGAATTTATGTCTCATAGTGGCCTCCCTTCTTTTATATCAATATTATATAAAATTTTCCTAAAATCTACAAGATTTTACGAATAATCAAATGAAAGCTAAAAAAGGAGAAGAAAATGGCAGAATTTACATTTGAAATTGAAGAGCACTTGTTGACTCTTTCTGAAAACGAAAAAGGTTGGACTAAGGAAATCAACCGTGTGAGCTTTAATGGTGCCCCTGCAAAGTTTGATATTCGTGCTTGGAGCCCAGACCATACTAAAATGGGCAAAGGGATTACTCTCTCCAATGAAGAATTTCAAACAATGGTGGATGCTTTTAAAGGAAACTAATACTCTTCGAAAATCTCTTCAAACCGCGTCAGCTTCGCTTTGCCGTACTCAAGTATAGCCTGCGGCTAGTTTCCTAGTTTGATCTTTGATTTTCATTGAGTATAAGTTTTTAAAATGAAAGAAAAGGATATTGAGTCATGGCAACTCGATATCCTTTTTTAGTTAGCGAAGTAAGCCTGATTTTTAAGGCGTTGAAGTAAGGGACGGCTAATCAAACTAATAGCTAGAAGTTTACCAAGGTCTGGAATGATAAAGGGAATGACCCCCACAACAAGAGCTTTTTCAAATGCCATTCCAGCTAGAAAATGCAAGCTGAGAATCCCGCCGACAAAGACAAGGGCATCACCCAAGAGGTTTGCAAGGAAAATCTTGACAACACCACTCTTGCTGTTGGTTAGAGAGGAAGTAAGTCCAGAGTAAACGAGATAAAACCAAAGATAGCCTGCAGTAGGGCCAATCAAAGCATGAAATCCAGCTCCACCTCCTGCAAAGACAGGAAGACCGATAGCACCTAGAAGAAGATAGAGTCCAACAGAAAGTACAGCCTCCCTCGGTCTAAAGACAGTAGCAATCAAGCCGATTGCAAAGTTTTGCAGAGTGAAGGGAACAGGTCCAATTGGAAGACTGATTTGTGCCAAAACAGCAATGAGAGCAGCCCCAATAGCAGGGATAGCATAAACGTGAGCTTTTTTCAAAATAGTTAACCTCTTTTCTGATGTATAGTAACTATTATACTCATAGAAGAATTATTGTCAACCTATTTTTATATAAAAGGTAACAAAAACTGTAACGGCCGATTTTTCTTATTGGTTAAGTTGGATAATTATTTTGTTGATTCGAAAATCGCCTTTATAGATAATCCCATTTTATCAAAAAAAAATATACTATAAATACTTGACGAACTAAAAAATAAGTTTTATATTAATAAATGTAAGCGAATGCATATAGATGTGTTCAATTTTAAAAGGAGGGGTAGTTATGAGATATTTTAACTACTCTAGATACCATAACGGTGATTAAAAACATAAATATTATCAATTCATATTAAAGTAATATGGAGGGACTAAAAAGGGGACTATTACTTAGTCTTCATCAAATATTTTAATTCAAGGAGAAGTAAAATGAAACAAAGAATTAATAAGAAAGTATCTGTTTTTCTAGTTGCAAGTTTTTTCAGTCTTGGATTTGCTGCTACAGCTAGTGTTGTCAGCGCAGTAACAGCACACCCTGCTCCAAGTCCCATTATTGATGTATGGGAATATGGTGTAAATGATAGCTATGGTTATTCGAATTACTTTGTTAGTTCTCCAGATAATATTGGTTCAAAATCTTCAGTAACGAATTTTTGGGGAACAGTTAAAGCTCAGGATAAAAAAGATTATGGATGGGCATATTCAAGTGCTACAAAATCTTGGAGCGATGTTCGATTAAATGCATATTGGGATTATTATAGATTTTAAAAAATAATTTATGAAAACAAGAGACCCAATTATAAAATAGAGTCTTTTGTCATATGGTAATTGATTATGAAATTAAAATTATGTATCATTGGATTCTTCTTTTGTTTGATTGCTACAATTGGTCTGGTCACTATTAGTGATACCGAAATTCCCATACCTTTACCAATTGATGGTGCTTTTTCTATCCAAGGAAAAAGTAATCTTTCTAATAACGAAATATACGAAATGGTTCGTGACTTATCAAAAACGGAAAAGGTTACCATTTACAAGCCAATCGTTCAGAGTTCGGGTCAGTTGAAGTATGTAAATTTTGATGATGTAAATAATGAACAATTAAAGTCAGCACCAATAATAGGGATGTATTACACCCTTGGGAAAATAAATATAGACAGTTTGAAACCACTTACGATGACTGGACTACAAACAGTATATATGGCTTATCCTTGGTATATAGGAGGAATCTTACAATTTACTGGAACTTTAAGAATACTGTTAATGGGGTCAATTTACTTAACTTTATTAGTTGTGTTATTTGTTGTTCGAACGAGGCAGATTAAAGAAGGAGTGATACGACGTTCTTTGGGCTTGCCTGTATACGATCTAAGAAGAGAGTATGGCATTTCTATTATTTTTGAACTGATTATGATGGCTTTATTGATGATTTCTTACAGTTCTTTTTTGGGGAATGGTTTCTTCACTTATAGTTCTAAGTTATTTTGCTCTCTGCTTTTAACGAATTTTATACTATTTCAAATCATTGATCTTATTACCTTTGTTTTATTTTGGTTGACGATTCAGATTGAAAAGCCCATTGAAATTATCAAAAACAAGGCAAAAAATAAACTTATTTTTGTCGTATGGCTTGCCATTATTTCGATTATTATCCTTATCTCAGGAGTTTTTTTACAAGAAACAAAGAGTAGTCAATCCAGTATTAACATTCAGATACAGAATTTAGTACCATGGGACACAGTAAAAGACTGGAGAAGGATTGAGTTCCTTGGAATTGAAAGTAACTCTACTAAAAATGGAGAAGTTAATGATTCGGATGGTCAGTATCTACAGATAGCTGCTTCCTTAAAAAACTTAGATTATTTATATATAGATCGATCCTCAGCATATGTTCCAGATTTCATGAAAACTTCACATGTTATGGAAAATTTTTCTAAACAATTAGAAAATGACGGAATAACGAATCCAGAAATAAATAAAGAGTTGATTTATATCAATCAAACAGGTGCTAACCTACAAAATAAAGTGAATGGAACAAACTATCATCTTTTAGATAATAAGATAGCAACCATCTATATTCCTGAGAAATGGAAAGAAAATCAGAAATCTATTGAGAATACAGTTGTAGCAGAACAATTTATTGGAACAAACTATACAAAAGAAGAAATTGCAGTACAAATAATTCCTGATGGTGATAAAATTTTTTATTTCAATGAAGATGCTGATGATAATCATAAAATGAAAGAGCTTTTACCAATGGCAAGTGTAGCAGATAGCACAGATAACATTGTTGTTGTGTTAGATACGGACAAAATGATTGAAAACAACAAGTTTTCTTTGGCTAGTAATATAACAACTAAGTCTCTTTTTAGTCCTGAGGCGGTAAATAAAATAAATGAAATGGCTACCCAGTTGAATGTTTCAATGAATCCAGTAGATGTTTACCAAATTGTGAAATTAAAGATCCAGTCCTTAGAGCACCAAATTCTACTTTCACAAATTTTGCAGAAGATAATTTACAGTATTGTCTTTATACTCATTTATCAATATGTCCAACTTTATATTACCCTAAAACAGAATGAATATGTGAAGAAAATCATTTTAGGTCTGTCAAAAACATATATAGCAATTTCAAGTCTCAAGTATTTTATGATGACTATTACAATCGTTATCCTATTTACATTTCTTATGACAGGTCAAATAGAGTTGCTATATATTGGTCTTGCTTCTCTGCTCGTTTTGATGTTGTCAATAATCATGAGTTTTAGAAAATTATCTGAAAGCTACACTAAAATTTTAAAAGGAGATGAAACATGACAATTGACCTTTTGAACGTTTCAAAAAGTTTCGGCTCAAAAAAGATCTTTACAGACTTAAATTTAAAATTTGAATCTGGAAAAAGTTATGCATTGATTGGAGGTTCTGGCTCTGGTAAAAGTACCCTTCTTAATATTATAGGAAGATTAGAAAAAATTGACAGTGGGAATGTTTTAGTTGATAAACAAGATATTTGGAAGATAAAAGAAAGAACTTTTTTTAAAAATACTGTTGGATATGTATTTCAGAATTATTCTTTAATAGATAACAAAACAGTATATGATAATTTGAAACTTATCACTAAAGACAAAAAAACAATAACTGATGTACTTGAAAAAGTAGGACTGTCAAGTGACTATTTACATCAAAAAATATATGAATTGTCTGGAGGGCAGGCTCAACGTGTAGCTATTGCCAGAATGTTAATGAAACCACGTAAAATTATCTTAGCAGATGAGCCTACAGGAGCTTTAGATGGTGAGATTGGAAAAGAAATTATTCGTTTATTATTGAATGAAAGAGATGAAGATAAATATGTCATTATAGCGACGCATGATCCAGCTGTCTATAACGAAGTTGATGTGATCATTGATATGAAAGATATAGGGTATAATGTATGAAAAAGATAATTTATATTGCTTTGATCTTTGTAGCTGGGTTACTTGCCTTCTTCTTTTTTGGAAAACAAATGATTACAAAAGAAAATACCATTAAACCAACGGTGGAGTTAACAGTCTATACGCTTTCTTCTAGTGATACAGAAAAATGGAATAAAGTGAGACAAGTAGAAACGGAAGAGGCTATATACTTCATAACTGTGAAAGAAGTAGAGTCTTCAGAAGAAGTATTTTCAAACCTTATTGCAAATGGTGCTGCTTTTGGGTTCGGAGTTCGTGAAGAAGAAGTGAAGAAATTCAATAATGGTTTAGGAGACACTATAGAGGACTCTAAGCATAATAAACTAATTGAAATAGAGTTTTTTACTTTTTCTGATGCTGACGAGGGATTTGTAGTAGCAAATTTTGACTATGGTAAAGAAGAGTTGAATTCTCAGAAAAAAGATATCAAAGAGTTATATAAAAAAATATATGAATCTTTTAAAGAAAAGAATAAATGATTGTATTATAATCCTTGTATTTTGCTATGGTTTGTTAATTGATTTTTGCATATCTTATTTCAACATACTATAAAATAAAACATAAGAAAACGAGTATCTCCAACTACGGAAATACTCGCTTTTTGATATTTAGAAGTGTTTTTTGCTCTGCTTCTTTTATTTCGATTAACGCATAGTTACAAATTCTTCAGATGCAGTTGGGTGAATCGCCACAGTTGCGTCAAAGTCAGCCTTGGTTGCTCCCATTTTGATAGCAACGGCAAATCCTTGAATCATTTCATCAACGCCGTAGCCAATTCCATGAAGTCCGACAACTTTTTCTTCTGAACCAGCTGTGATCAATTTGAAACGAGTTTCTTGACGGTTGCAAGTGCAAGCAGAGTACATAGACGTAAAGCTTGATTTGTAAACCTTGATTTGGTCTTGACCGTATTCTTTAATGGCTTGTTCTTCTGTCAAACCAACAGTTCCGATAGCAGGGTGTGAAAAGACAATAGTTGGAATAGTTGAGTAGTCCATTTTTGCAGTTGTTTTTCCGTTAAAGAGACGTTCAGATAGGGTACGTCCAGCCTTGATAGCAACTGGAGTCAGTTCTTTTTCGCCTGTTACATCACCTAGAGCATAGATTCCCTCAACAACAGTATTTTGGTATTCATCCACTTGGATAAAGCCACGTTCGTTCAGAGTGACTCCAGCTTTTTCAAGTTGCAAGCTCTTAACGTTTGGACGGCGACCAGTAGCCCAGATAACTTGGCTAGCTGTGTGACTAGTACCATCTTCGAAATGAATGGTAATGCCTTCAGCAGTTTTTTCTAACTTGACAGGGACTTTGTGAGTATGAAGTGGCAAGTTTGTTCTTTCCATTTCCTTGACCAGACCTTCAACGATGTAAGAATCAAAACCACGTAAAGGACGATCGCGGCGAACAAAGAGGTCTGTCTTAACACCAAAAGTGTGGAGCACGCCAGCCAATTCAACGGCGATATAACCAGCGCCTAGAATGGCAACTGACTCTGGCAATTCTTCCCAAGCAAATACATCATCAGAAGAGCCACCTAGTTCAGCACCAGGAACGTCTGGAATACTTGGATGGGCACCAGTAGCAATCACAATATGTTTAGCACGAATCAGTTCACCATTTACGCTAACAGTATGAGAATCTACAAATTCAGCATGACCTTCAATCAAGTCTACACCGTTGCGTTTAAAACTGCCATCATAAGAAGAACGAGCGCGATCGATGTAGGCTTCACGATTACGACGTAGGGTAGCAAAGTCAAAGTTAAGATCAGTAGTCTTAAAGCCGTAGTCTTCTCCAAATTGATGGAAAGTCTCAGCGATTTGCGCCCCGTACCACATGATTTTCTTAGGAACACAACCGACATTGACACAGGTTCCACCTAGTTTCTTTTCCTCAATAACGGCCGCTTTGGCTCCGTGTTCACCAGCACGGTTCATGGTAGCAATTCCTCCGCTACCTCCACCGATAGCAATGATATCATATTCTCTCATTGAAAACTCCTTTATACTCTTTTAAATAGTAGAGTGTCATTTTTTGATAGTCATATTCTATCTTTTTTTTGATGTGATTGCAAAAATCTGCTACGTTCAAAAAAATTAAAGAAAAGGCTTGCAAAAAAGAAAAATAAAGTGTATTATATAACTAGTACAACGATTGTAAAATAAATTCCGAACAATAATTAAATCCTGAAATGTCATTATTTCGTTCTGAAATGTTATTGTTTCAAATTGATAATTTTTGTATAATATTGTTAAGAACTTTAAATCAAAAAGGAGTTTCATTATGAAAAAGAATGGTAAAGCTAAAAAGTGGCAATTGTATGCAGCAATCGGTGCTGCAAGTGTAGTTGTATTGGGTGCTGGGGGGATTTTACTCTTTAGACAACCTTCTCAGACTGCTGTGAAAGATGAGGCTACTCATCTTGTTGTTGCCAAGGAAGGAAGCGTGGCATCCTCTGTTTTATTGTCAGGGACAGTAACAGCAAAAAATGAACAATATGTTTATTTTGATGCTAGTAAGGGAGATTTAGATGAAATCCTTGTTTCTGTGGGTGATAAAGTCAGTGAAGGGCAGGCTTTAGTCAAGTACAGTAGTTCAGAAGCCCAGGCGGCCTATGATTCAGCGAGTCGAGCAGTTGCTAAGGCAGATCGTCATATCAACGAACTCAACCAAGCGCGAAATGAAGCCGCTTCAGCTCCGGCTCCACAGTTGCCAACGCCAGCAGGAGGCGAAGGTGTAGCAGCCCAAACTCCAGCTCCAGTCTCAGGAAATTCAGTGTCATCTATTGATGCACAATTAGGTGATGCTCGTGATGCTCGTGCAGATGCAGCAGCGCAATTAAGCAAGGCTCAAAGTCAGTTGGATGCAATGACGGTTCTCAGTACCCTAGAGGGAACTGTGGTCGAAGTCAACCGTAATGTTTCTAAATCTCCAACTGGAGCTAGCCAAGTAGTCGTTCATGTCGTAAGTAATGAAAACTTGCAAGTTAAGGGGGAACTATCTGAATATAACCTTGCCAACCTCTCTGTAGGACAAGAAGTAACCTTTACTTCTAAAGTTTACCAAGATAAGAGCTGGACTGGTAAGATTAGCTACATTTCTGACTACCCTAAAAACAATGGTGAAGCAGCAAGTGCAGCTACTGCCGCAGCAGGTGGTAATTCTGGTTCTAAATATCCATATACCATCGATGTTACAAGTGAAATCGGTGACTTGAAACAAGGATTCTCAGTAAGTGTTGAGGTTAAGAATAAGAGTAAAGCCATTTTGGTTCCTCTAACAAGTGTTGTGACTGAAAATGATAAGAACTATGTCTGGGTGCTTGACGAGCAGAAAAAGGCCAAGAAAGTGGAAGTTGGTTTGGGCAATGCTGATGCAGACAACCAAGAAATCACTTCAGGTCTGACAAATGGAGTCAAGGTCATCAGTAACCCAACGTCTTCTCTAGAGGAAGGAAAAGAGGTGAAGGCTGATGAAGCAACTAATTAGTCTAAAAAATATCTGCAGAAGCTACCGTAATGGTGACCAAGAACTGCAGGTTCTCAAAAATATCAACCTAGAAGTGAATGAGGGTGAATTTGTTGCCATCATGGGACCATCGGGTTCTGGTAAGTCTACTCTAATGAATACGATTGGCATGTTGGATACACCAACCAGTGGAGAGTATTATCTTGAAGGCCAAGAAGTGGCTGGACTTGGTGAAAAACAACTAGCCAAGGTCCGTAACCAACAAATCGGATTTGTCTTTCAGCAGTTCTTTCTTCTATCTAAACTCAATGCTCTGCAAAATGTAGAATTGCCCTTGATTTACGCGGGAGTTTCGGCTTCAAAACGTCGTAAGTTGGCTGAGGAGTATTTAGAAAAGGTTGAATTGACTGAGCGTAGTCACCATTTGCCTTCAGAATTATCTGGAGGTCAAAAGCAACGTGTAGCTATTGCGCGTGCCTTGGTAAACAATCCTTCTATTATCCTAGCGGACGAACCGACAGGAGCCTTGGATACCAAAACAGGTAACCAAATTATGCAACTATTGGTTGAACTAAATAAAGAAGGAAAAACTATTATCATGGTAACGCATGAGCCTGAAATCGCTGCTTATGCCAAACGCCAGATTGTCATTCGAGATGGAGTTATTTCATCTGACAGTGCGCAGTTAGAAAAGGAGGAAAACTAAGATGCAGAATCTGAAATTTGCCTTTTCATCTATCATGGCCCACAAGATGCGCTCTTTTCTTACTATGATTGGGATTATCATTGGTGTTTCATCAGTTGTTGTGATTATGGCTCTGGGGGATTCCATGTCTCGTCAGGTCAATAAAAACATGACCAAGTCACAGAAGAATATTCATGTCTTTTTCTCGCCTATTAAAAGTAAAGACGGTTCTTTTACCCAAAAACAATCGGCTTTGACAGTTTCTGGGAAAGAAGAGGAAGTTCCTGTTGAACCACCAAAACCACAAGAGTCTTGGGTCAGGGAGGCGGCTAAACTGAAGGGGGTAGATAGTTACTATGTAACCAACTCAACGAATACCACCTTATCTTATAAAGATAAAAAAGTGGAGCGCGCTAGCTTGACGGGTGGGAATATTACCTACATGAAGGCGGTTGAAAATGAAATTGTTGCAGGCCGAAGTCTTATAGCTCAGGATTATAAAGATGTGGCCAGTGTCATTTTACTAGACCAAGAACTTGCTAATAGTCTGTTTGGATCTGCTCAAGAAGCTGTTAACCAGGTTATAGATGTTGGTGGCTTTAGCTATCGTGTCATTGGTGTCTATACCAGCGATGAGGCCAAGACTGCCAAGACTTTTGGTATTGGTGGACTTCCGATTACGACTAATATTTCTCTTGCCAACAACTTCAATATGGATGAGATTTCTGATATTGTCTTCCGTGTCAATGATACCAATTTGACACCAACTGTGGGACCAGAATTAGCTAGAAAATTGACCGAAATTGCTGGTATTCAGCAAGGGGAGTATCAGGTGGCAGATGCGACTGCAGCCTTCCAAGAAGTACAACAATTGTTCGGCTTTATAACTACGATTATTAGTGCCATTGCAGGAATTTCCCTTTTTGTTGGGGGGACTGGTGTTATGAACATCATGCTGGTTTCGGTGACAGAGCGTACTCGTGAGATTGGTCTCCGTAAGGCTTTGGGTGCGACACGTGCCAATATTTTAATCCAGTTTTTGATTGAATCCATGATTTTGACCTTGCTTGGTGGAGTTATTGGTCTAACCATTGCGACAGGCTTAACAGCTATAGCTGGTCTACTTTTGCAAGGATTGATAGCGGGTATAGAAGTGGGAGTATCAATCCCAGTTGCCCTATTTAGTCTTGCAGTTTCGGCTAGCGTGGGTATGATTTTTGGAGTTTTACCAGCCAACAAGGCATCGAAACTTGATCCAATTGAAGCCCTTCGTTATGAATAGAATAAACAAGATGGACACTCGTCTATCTTGTTTTTGTATGGATTTCTCTATCGAAAATCATTAAAAATGTGATATAATGAAGTGTTAGAAAAACAGGTTTCATTTGCCTGGAAAGGAAAAATTATGTCTGAAAAGAATTTTTATATTACAACGCCAATTTACTATCCATCTGGTAAACTTCATATCGGATCTGCCTACACAACCATTGCTTGTGATGTCCTAGCACGTTACAAACGCCTGATGGGTTACGATGTTTTTTATCTGACAGGTCTTGATGAACATGGTCAAAAGATTCAACAAAAAGCAGAAGAAGCTGGCATTACACCTCAAGCCTATGTTGACGGAATGGCAGTTGGAGTCAAAGAACTCTGGCAATTACTAGATATCTCATACGATAAATTCATCCGTACAACGGATGATTACCATGAAAAAGTTGTCGCACAAGTCTTTGAGCGCATACTTGCTCAAGATGACATCTACTTGGGTGAATATTCTGGCTGGTATTCAGTCTCAGATGAGGAATTCTTTACAGAAAGTCAGCTTGCAGAAGTATTCCGTGATGAAGCTGGAAATGTGACTGGTGGTATCGCTCCATCAGGTCATGAGGTTGAATGGGTTTCAGAAGAATCTTACTTCCTTCGCCTCAGCAAATACCAAGACCGCTTGGTCGAATTTTTCAAAGCTCATCCTGAATTTATCACTCCAGATGGTCGTCTGAATGAAATGCTTCGCAACTTCATCGAGCCAGGTTTGGAAGATTTGGCAGTTTCTCGTACAACCTTTACATGGGGTGTGCCAGTGCCATCTAATCCAAAACACGTTGTCTATGTTTGGATTGATGCCCTTCTTAACTATGCGACAGCTCTTGGCTACGGTCAAGATGAACATGGTAACTTTGACAAATTCTGGAATGGAACAGTCTTCCACATGGTAGGAAAAGACATCCTTCGTTTCCACTCAATCTACTGGCCAATCCTTCTTATGATGTTAGATATCAAATTGCCAGATCGTTTGATTGCTCACGGTTGGTTCGTCATGAAAGACGGCAAAATGTCTAAATCTAAAGGGAATGTCGTTTACCCTGAAATGTTGGTAGAGCGTTATGGACTAGATCCACTTCGTTACTACCTCATGCGTAGCCTTCCAGTTGGTTCAGATGGAACCTTCACTCCAGAAGACTATGTAGGCCGTATCAACTACGAATTGGCCAATGACCTTGGGAACCTCCTTAATCGTACGGTTTCTATGATTAATAAATACTTTGACGGGCAAGTCCCTGCCTATGTAGAGGGTGTAACAGAGTTTGACAATGCTCTTGCTCAAGTAGCTGCTGAATCAATCGCTGACTACCACACTCACATGGAAGCAGTTGACTACCCACGTGCCCTAGAAGCAGTATGGACTCTTATTTCACGTACTAATAAATACATCGATGAGACCGCACCATGGGTCTTGGCCAAGGATGAAGCACTTCGTGACCAATTAGCAAGTGTCATGAGCCACTTGGCAGCTAGCCTTCGCGTCGTAGCACACTTGATTGAGCCATTTATGATGGAAACCAGTCGTGCAGTTTTGACTCAACTTGGTTTAGCAGAAGTTGCTAGCCTTGAGAACTTGAGCTTGGCTGACTTCCCTGCAGGTGTAACTGTAGTTTCCAAAGGGACACCAATCTTCCCCCGTCTGGATATGGAAGAAGAAATCGCCTATATCAAGGAACAAATGGAAGGTAACAAACCAGCAGTCGAGAAAGAATGGAATCCAGATGAAGTTGAACTCAAACTAAACAAGGAAGAAATCAAGTTTGAAGACTTTGATAAGGTTGAAATCCGTGTTGCAGAAGTCAAAGAAGTTTCCAAAGTGGAAGGTTCAGATAAGTTACTTCAATTCCGCTTGGATGCTGGTGATGGTGAAGATCGTCAAATTCTTTCAGGAATTGCAAAATACTATCCAAATGAACAAGAATTGGTCGGCAAGAAAGTCCAAATTGTTGCTAACCTCAAACCTCGTAAAATGATGAAGAAATATGTCAGCCAAGGTATGATCCTATCAGCTGAACATGATGGACAATTAACCCTTCTTACAGTTGATCCAGCTGTACCAAACGGAAGTGTGATTGGGTAAAAATAGACAGGACTAGTTCATGCTAGTTCTGTTTTTTATTTACACTCAATGAAAATCAAAGAGTAAACTAGGAAGCTAGCCGCAGGTTGCTCAAAGCACTGCTTTGAGGTTGTAGATGAAACTGACAAAGTCAGCTCAAAACACTGTTTTGAGGTTGTGGATAGAACTGACGAAGTCAGCTCAAAACACTGTTTTGAGGTTGGGGATAGAACTGACGAAGTCAGTAACCATACATACGGTAAGGCGATGCTGACGTGGTTTGAAGAGATTTTCGAAGAGCATTAACTATTATGCTTTACAAACTAGTGTGAAAGTGGTATATTATAGATGAAGCTACTAGTAGGTATTACAAAATAGATTAGAAGGGAGAAGGGATGAAAGAAACTCAACTATTAAAAGGTGTTCTTGAAGGTTGTGTCTTGGATATGATTGGTCAAAAAGAGCGGTATGGTTATGAGTTGGTTCAAACTTTGCGAGATGCTGGATTTGACACTATCGTTCCAGGAACTATTTATCCTTTGTTGCAAAAGTTAGAAAAAAATCAATGGATAAGAGGCGACATGCGCCCGTCGCCAGATGGTCCAGATCGGAAGTATTTTTCGTTAACCAAAGAAGGAGAAGAGCGTGTCTCGGTCTTTTGGCAACAATGGGACGATTTGAGTCAAAAAGTAGAAGGAATTAAGAATGGGGGTTAAACCATGAAGAAAATGAAGTATTACGAAGAAACAAGCGCTTTGTTGCATGAGTTTTCTGAGGAGAATCAGCAGTATTTTGAGGAGCTGTGGGATAGTTTTAATCTTGCTGGATTTCTCTATGATGAGGACTATCTCAGAGAGCAGATTTATTTGATGATGTTAGATTTCTCAGAAGCAGAACGAGATGGCATGAGTGCAGAGGAGTATCTAGGTAAGAATCCTAAAAAATTAATGAAAGAGATGCTCAGGGAAGTACCTCGCAGTTCTATCAAGGAGTCCCTTTTGACGCCAATTCTTGTCTTAGCGGTATTACGTTATTATCAGCTACTAAGTGATTTTTCTAAAGGTCCTCTCTTAACAGTCAATTTGCTTACATTTTTAGGGCAACTTCTTATTTTTCTGATTGGATTTGGACTTGTGGCCACAATCTTACGTTGGGGCTTAGTTCAAGATTCTCCTAAAATGAAAATTGGCACCTATATTGTCGTTGGGATTCTTGTTCTGCTAGTTGTTCTGGGATATGTAGGAATAGGAAGTTTTGTACAAGAAGGAGCATTTTATCTTCCTGCTCCCTGGGATAGTTTCCTTGTTTTTACGCTTTCTCTAGTCATCAGTATTTGGAATTGGAAAGAAGATTTTTTTCGTCCCTTTAACAGTATGATTGTTGCCCAGCTTATTGTAGGTTCTCTGCTCCGTTACTATGAGTGGATGGGAATTTCAAATGTTTTTCTTACAAAGATTATTCCTTTAGCTGTTCTCTTTATTGGTATCTTTCTCTTTTTCCGTGGGTTTAAGAAGATAAAATGGAGTGAAATATAGTCAAAAAGCCGTTGCAAAGCGGTTTTTTGTTATAATGAAGGGAAGAATGTTAGAAATTAAAGGAGAAAAATTTGATGAGGTACATAACTCTTGGTCAAGATGACAAAGAATTATCAGAAATTGTTCTCGGAATGATGAGAATAGAAGATAAGTCTGTAAAAGAAGTTGAAGAGCTTGTAGAAACAGCACTTTCTGTTGGAATCAATGCTTTTGACTTGGCTGATATTTATGGTCGTGGTCGTTGTGAAGAACTGTTAGGTCTCGTCCTAAAAAATCGTCCAGATTTAAGAGAAGAAATGTGGATTCAGTCAAAATGTGGCATTCGCATTGAAGAATTTACCTATTTTGATTTTTCTAAGAACTATATTATAAAATCAGTAGACGGAATTTTGCAAAGATTGAAGATTGATCATCTAGATAGCTTGCTCCTTCATCGACCAGATGCTTTGATGGAGTCTGACCAAGTAGCAGAAGCCTTTGATCTTCTTTATAAACAAGGTAAGGTTCGAGATTTTGGAGTTTCTAATCAAAATCCTATGATGATGGAGTTGCTTAAAAAAGATGTCAAGCAGCCGTTAGCTGTTAATCAGTTACAATTGAGTGCGGCTTTTACTCCAGGATTCGAATCAGGTTTTCATGTTAATATGGAAGATAGTCAAGCAGCTATGCGAGATGGCAGCATTTTTGAATATTGCAAATTACACGATGTGGTCATTCAAGCATGGTCTGTCTTACAATTTGGGTATTTTAAAGGGAATTTTGTTGGAAATGAGAAATTTCAAGCTTTAAATCAAGTACTTGATCGTTTAGCTATTAAATATGGAGTAACCTCTTCAACTATTGCCATTTCTTGGATATTGCGTTATCCAGCAAAAATGCAGGCAGTGGTAGGAACAACAAATCCTAAGCACTTGAGAGAAGTTAGCCAAGCGGCAAACTTTAGCTTAACAAGAAAAGAATGGTATGAAATTTATCTTGCAGCAGGGAATAATTTACCTTAGGCAAAAATGCATTTAAAGAAATTACAGTCAAAAAAACGTTGCAAAACGTTTTTTTTGTTATGTGACCATTTGTCTGTCTTGATTCGTTAGGTACGGTTCATTAACGGATGATTATGATTTAATACTCAATGAAAATCAAAAAGCAAACTAGGAAGCTAGCCACAGGGTGTACTTGAGTACGGTAAGGCGACGCTGACGTGGTTTGAAGAGATTTTCGAAGAGTATAACTATTCTGATTTACATACTATCAGGGAAGCAGTATCCCATAATTGACGGCACGCTAGTAGGTACTATAAAATGGACTAGAGTACTTTTTTTGATTGGGTATAAAACATCATAGAGAATAAAAAATAGGTTAGGATTTTTTCTCCTAACCTATTTTTACATGAAATAAACAATGGCAATGTACTGGAGGGCAGATGCTGCTAGGATAAAGAGATGCCAAATCATGTGGAAATAAGGTTTTTTCTTGGCGTAAAATCCAGCCCCAACTGTATAACAGAGTCCGCCAGTTACCATGAGACTCCAGAAAATTGGCGTTGTTTGACTGATAATGGCAGGAATGATAGCCAGAACCAACCAGCCCATAATCAGGTAAAGAGCAAGGCTGAATTTCTCATTGACCTTTTTAGCAAAGATTTTATAGAGAATACCAAAGATGGTCGTTCCCCATTGAATGACAATAATTAGATAGCCAAACCAGTTATTCATCAAAGTCAGTACGACAGGTGTATAAGAGCCAGCAATGGCAACATAAATCATAGAATGGTCAATAATTCTCAAGACATATTTGTGGGTTGAACCATAGGCCATAGAGTGATAAATGGTGGATGAGAGGAACATGAGAAAGAGACTAATAACGAAAATGGAAACGCCGATAGATGATAAAAATCCGTGTGCCTCATAACTATAGGTGGATGAAATAGGCAGTAAGATGAGCATGATGATTGAACCTACGGCATGGGTCACGCTATTAGCAATCTCCTCTCCAAAACTGAGTTGTTTGCTGAGTTTAAGACTAGTGTTCATTTGATTACCTCCTCTTGAGTATGATCGATTAAGGCTAGAGTTTGATGATAGAGTTTAACGGTTTTGCAGCTGGTTTGGATAATGGGGTTAGCTGGGTCAATTCCTTGGTTCATGTAGTCCACAAAAGCATCGTAGAGTTGGTCTGAACTTGCTTGAGTTTGGAGAGTATTCAGTGTCTGAGCGATTTCTTGGATTGAAAAGACAGACTTTAGGGTTGTGATAGCAATCAGACGGGCAATCTGTTGGCGTTGGTATTTTTTCTTGTCAGGCTTTGTCAGGTAACCATGTTTCACATAATTATTAACCATAGATGCTGTCAGGCCCTTGTCTTTATCAGGAGAGATAGGGGCGCAGACCTGATTGACATAGAGTAAAACCTGGTCTAGATAGAGGTCAATGTTTGGAATTTCTGCCCATTTTGGGTAGGAAAAGGTAGTTTTCATTTCCAACTCCTTTTTATCTAGTTTTAATAACTAGATTATAAAATAACAAAAACAGAAAGTCAAGTTTTAACTGCTTGTAGAAAGACTTAAATTATGCTATGATGGGAGAAACTAGTCAGAAATGAGGAGAAAAGATGGAGATTCGTTTAGCTTTTCCAAATGAAGTAGATGCCATCATGCAGGTGATGGAAGATGCTAAAAAATGTTTAGCGGATGCTGGTAGTGACCAGTGGCAAAATGGTTATCCAAATGCTGATATTATTATTGAGGATATTATCTCAGGTCAAGCCTATGTAGCATTGGAAGATGGAGAACTACTAGCTTATGCAGCTGTGACCAAGAGTCCAGAGGAGGCCTATGAATCCATTTATGAAGGAAAATGGCAAGCTGGAGAGTCAGAGTACCTAGTCTTTCACCGTATTGCTGTGGCTGTAGATGTCCAGGGACAAGGAATTGCTCAAACCTTCTTAGAGGGTTTGATTGAAGGTTTTGACTATCTAGATTTTCGCTCAGATACGCATGCTGAAAATAAGGTTATGCAACATATTTTTGAAAAACTTGGTTTTAAACGGGTTGGAAAGGTGCCGGTTGATGGGGAACGTTTGGCCTATCAAAAATTGAAGAAATAATGCAAAAGAAGTACGCAAAAATGATCTACTCTTCGCCAATAGGAACCTTGTCTTTGGTTGCTGACGAGCAATATCTGTATGGCATTTGGATGCAGGACCAGAAACATTTTGAGAGGGGATTAGGAGATGAGACGATAGAAGCAGTTGTTAGTCATCCCATTTTAACCCCAGTTATCACTTGCTTAGATGCTTACTTTAAAGGTAAGTCTCAGGATTTATCCAACTTGCCCTTGGCTCCAATCGGAACGGATTTTGAAAAGAGAGTTTGGTCCTATTTACAGGGAATTCCTTATGGTCAGACAGTGACCTATGGGCAAATAGCACAAGATTTGCAAGTGGCTTCTGCTCAAGCAATTGGTGGAGCAGTGGGGCGGAATCCTTGGTCTATCCTAGTACCTTGTCATCGTGTGCTGGGAGCTGGCAAGCGTCTGACTGGTTATGCCGCAGGAGTGGAAAAGAAAGCTTGGCTCTTGGAGCATGAAGGCGCAGATTTTAAAGATATAAAATAGAAAGTGAAAGACATGTTAGAATTTATCGAATATCCAAAATGTTCAACTTGTAAAAAAGCAAAACAAGAATTAAACCAACTTGGTGTGGACTATAAAGCCGTTCATATCGTCGAAGAAACACCTAGCCAAGAAGTCATTTTAAACTGGCTAGAAACCTCAGGTTTCGAGTTGAAGCAATTTTTTAACACCAGTGGAATCAAATACCGTGAATTGGGGCTGAAAGATAAGGTAGGAAGTCTGTCAAACCAAGAAGCGGCTGAGTTGCTAGCAAGCGATGGAATGTTGTTAAAACGGCCCATTTTAGTAGAAAATGGAACTGTTAAGCAAATCGGTTATCGAAAATCTTATGAAGAATTGGGATTGAAATAGTTTTTATCTATCTCTTTGATAGATAAAATATATAACCTCCCTGTTTCAAAGTATGATAAACTAGTAGGTAGAAAAGTCTGTATCTGACCGTAGCAAATAATTTCATTGACGGCAGAAGTATGGTAGAATGAATCATTATCAGGAGAGGATGTTTTTATGAATGTTACAACGATTTTAGCATCAGATTGGTACCAAAACTTGATGCAATTGATTCCGGATGGCAAGCTGTTTAGCCTGCGTTCGGTCTTTGATGGAATTCCAAGAATTGTCCAACAACTTCCAACAACGATTATGTTGACAATTGGTGGTGCCCTTTTTGGCTTGGTTTTGGCACTTCTTTTTGCCATTGTGAAAATCAATCGTGTCAAAATTTTATATCCCTTGCAGGCCTTCTTTGTTAGTTTCTTAAAAGGGACACCGATTTTAGTGCAACTCATGTTGACCTACTACGGAATTCCTTTGGCTTTGAAAGCTCTCAATCAGCAATGGGGTACTGGTCTCAATATCAATGCTATTCCGGCTGCAGCTTTTGCGATTGTCGCCTTTGCTTTTAATGAGGCAGCTTATGCTAGTGAAACCATTCGTGCGGCAATTCTCTCAGTTAATCCTGGTGAGATTGAGGCGGCACGCAGTCTGGGTATGACCCGAGCGCAAGTTTATCGACGAGTGATTATTCCAAATGCAGCAGTTGTTGCGACTCCAACATTGATTAACTCATTAATCGGCTTGACCAAGGGAACTTCTCTAGCCTTCAGTGCGGGTGTTGTGGAAGTCTTTGCCCAAGCTCAGATTTTGGGTGGTGCCGATTATCGTTATTTTGAACGCTTCATCTCCGTTGCCCTTGTTTATTGGGTAGTCAATATTGGAATTGAAAGCCTCGGTCGTTTCATCGAGAGAAAAATGGCTATTTCTGCACCCGATACAGTGCAAACAGATGTGAAAGGAGACCTTCGTTAATGATTAAGATTTCGAATTTAAGCAAATCCTTTTCAGGACAGACTGTCTTGGATCATCTGGACTTGGATATTCAAAAAGGGGAAGTTGTAGCCTTGATTGGTTCTTCAGGAGCTGGGAAATCAACTTTTCTTCGTAGTCTCAATTATCTTGAAACACCTGACAGTGGCTCGATTCAGATTGATGATTTCTCAGTTGATTTTTCTAAAATCACTCAAGAAGAAATCCTTGCCCTACGTCGCAAGCTGTCTATGGTTTTCCAACAGTTTAATTTGTTTGAACGCCGCACAGCACTTGATAATGTGAAAGAAGGCTTGGTTGTTGTCAAGAAATTGTCTGATCAAGAAGCGACTAAGATTGCCAAGGAAGAGTTGGCTAAGGTTGGGCTTTCTGATCGTGAAAACCATTATCCTCGCCATTTATCAGGTGGACAGAAGCAACGGGTTGCCCTAGCGCGTGCTCTTGCTATGAAACCAGATGTTTTGCTCTTAGACGAACCAACTTCAGCCCTTGACCCAGAATTGGTCGGTGAAGTAGAAAAGTCTATTGCAGATGCTGCTAAGTCAGGTCAAACCATGATTTTGGTCAGTCATGACATGTCCTTTGTAGCCCAAGTGGCTGATAAGATTCTCTTCTTAGATAAGGGGAAAATCATCGAGTCTGGAACACCGGATGAGATTATCCACCATCCTAAAGAAGAGCGGACAAAAGAATTCTTCGCTAGTTACAAACGGACTTATATTTGATATAATAGATAAAGGAAAACTCAGTTAGCTGGACTAGCTGAGTTTACTCTTTAAAAAAGATAGAAATGAGAGAAATCATGCTACTGCAACTATTTTCTTTATATTTCGAGAGTTTGATCTTGACCACCATCCTCGTCCTGATTTTTTTAGGGATTTGGATTGGACTGAGAGCCATGTCGGGAGTGGATAAGACAGCCAAGGCTCGCCAAGCCCATCTCTATGATATGATTATGATAGGGGTCTTGGTTGTTCCAGTATTATCCTTTGCGGTTATGAGTTTAATTCTTGTTTTTAAGGCATAATCCTTGCATGATTAACAAGAAAGAGTTAGAATAAAGATAGTTACAACAAGAAAGAAGGAATTTATATGTACGATACTATTATTATTGGTGCTGGACCTGCAGGGATGACTGCGGCCTTATACGCTGCTCGAAGCAATCTGAAAGTAGCCTTGATTGAAGGTGGTTTACCAGGTGGTCAGATGAACAATACATCGGATATCGAAAATTACCCAGGATACGCTAATATCAGTGGACCAGAATTGGCAGAAAAGATGTTTGAACCGCTTGAAAATCTTGGTGTTGAGCACATTTATGGTTATGTTGAAAATGTCGAAGACCATGGTGATTTTAAGAAAGTGATGACCGATGACCAAACATATGAAACACGTACAGTTATCGTAGCAACTGGTTCTAAACACCGTCCTTTGGGAGTACCTGGAGAAGAAGAACTGAACAGTCGTGGTGTTTCTTACTGTGCTGTGTGTGATGGTGCTTTCTTCCGTGACCAAGATTTGTTGGTAGTTGGTGGTGGAGATTCAGCTGTTGAAGAAGCCCTCTTCTTGACTCGTTTTGCCAAGACTGTTACCATTGTTCACCGTCGTGACCAACTTCGTGCTCAAAAGGTTTTACAAGACCGCGCCTTTGCGAATGAGAAAATCAGCTTTATCTGGGATTCTGTAGTCAAGGAAATCAAGGGTGAAAACCGAGTAGAATCTGTCGTATTTGAAAATGTGAAAACAGGTCAAGTGACAGAACAAGCCTTCGGTGGCGTCTTTATCTATGTTGGCTTGGACCCTCTTAGTGATTTTGTTAAAGAATTGAATATCCAAGATCAGGCTGGTTGGATTGTGACAGATAACCATATGAAAACTGCAGTTGACGGTATCTTTGCGGTTGGAGATGTTCGCTTGAAAGACCTTCGCCAAGTAACAACAGCAGTTGGAGATGGAGCTATCGCTGGTCAAGAAGCCTACAAGTTTATCACCGAACATAGTTAATTATAAAAACGCATAGTATCAGATTTACAAAAAATTTGACACTATGCGTTTTATTGTGGGAAAATTAATTTCATTTTCTACTGAAATTGAGTTTTGCCAGCCTCTTATATTTTTAGAAAAATCCTTTAATCTTGCTAACGAGGCCATCTAGACCTTCTGAACCGGAAATCAACTGCTGAGCTTGAGAGAAGTATTCTCCAAGTTGTTCTTGATTTTCTGCAACGAATGTTTTAGCAGCTTCGAAATCTTTTGTTCCGATTAATTCTTTTACTTGGTTAAACAAATCTAATGGGTTCATCCTATTTCTCCTTTTCTGTACTTAATTATTTAACCATCTTTATGATAAAAAATCAACTGTTGCTGCTTTTGGCTAGAACCTGTTTTTATCTACAAGTTCTCATAACTAAGATTCTAACTACCAAAACAAGGTGGACATAAAAATGTTCGGGTTTTTCTAGTGTATCCATGAAATAAAAACGGATACATGGTATAATAGAAATAGCTCTTTAATGGAGGTGTTTGAGTGGAAAATCTGAAGAAAATGGCAGGTATCAAGGCCGCTGAATTTGTAAATGATGGGATGGTTGTCGGACTGGGAACGGGTTCTACTGCTTACTATTTTGTAGAAGAAATTGGTCGTCGTATCAAGGAAGAGGGGTTGCAGGTTACAGCTGTAACGACTTCTAGTGTGACCAGTAAACAGGCTGAAGGGCTTAATATCCCGCTCAAGTCTATTGACCAAGTAGATGTTGTTGATGTGACGGTTGATGGGGCGGATGAAGTGGATAGTCAGTTTAATGGAATCAAAGGCGGTGGTGGTGCCCTCCTAATGGAGAAGGTTGTTGCAACGCCCTCAAAAGAATACATTTGGGTGGTGGATGAAAGCAAGCTAGTCGAGAAACTAGGTGCTTTTAAATTGCCAGTAGAAGTGGTTCAGTATGGCGCAGAACAGGTCTTTCGTCGTTTTGAGCGAGCTGGCTACAAACCAAGTTTCCGTGAAAAAGATGGCCAACGTTTTGTGACGGATATGCAGAATTTTATCATTGACCTTGCCTTAGATGTCATTGAAGATCCAATTGCCTTCGGGCAAGAATTGGACCATATCGTTGGTGTTGTAGAGCACGGCTTATTCAACCAAATGGTGGATAAGGTCATCGTTGCTGGACGAGACGGGGTTCAGATTTTAACTTCAACAAAAGCAAGATAACTAAAATAATAAGGAGATACACTATGTCAAAATTTAATCGTATTCACTTGGTGGTACTAGATTCTGTAGGAATCGGTGCTGCACCAGATGCTAATAACTTTGTCAATGCAGGGGTTCCAGATGGAGCTTCTGACACACTGGGACACATTTCTAAAACCGTTGGTTTGAATGTGCCAAACATGGCTAAAATCGGTCTTGGAAATATTCCTCGCGAAACTCCTCTTAAGACTGTACAAGCTGAAAGCAATCCAACAGGTTATGCAACAAAATTAGAAGAAGTATCTCTTGGTAAGGATACGATGACTGGGCACTGGGAAATCATGGGACTCAACATTACAGAACCTTTCGATACTTTCTGGAATGGATTCCCAGAAGAAATCTTGATAAAAATCGAAGAATTCTCAGGACGCAAGGTCATTCGTGAAGCCAACAAACCTTACTCAGGTACAGCTGTTATCGATGATTTTGGACCACGTCAAATGGAAACTGGAGAGTTGATTATCTATACTTCAGCTGATCCTGTTTTACAAATTGCTGCCCACGAAGATATTATTCCTTTGGATGAATTGTACCGTATCTGTGAATACGCTCGTTCAATTACACTTGAGCGCCCTGCCCTTCTAGGTCGCATCATTGCCCGTCCATATGTTGGTGAGCCAGGTAACTTCACTCGTACAGCAAACCGTCGTGACTTAGCCGTTTCTCCATTTGCACCGACTGTTTTGGATAAATTGAATGAAGCAGGTATCGATACTTACGCTGTTGGTAAAATCAATGATATCTTTAACGGTGCTGGTATCAACCATGACATGGGCCACAACAAGTCAAACAGCCATGGAATTGATACACTATTGAAGACCATGGGCCTTGCTGAGTTTGAAAAAGGATTCTCCTTCACAAACTTAGTTGACTTTGATGCTCTTTACGGCCACCGTCGTAATGCTCACGGTTATCGTGATTGCTTGCATGAGTTCGATGAGCGCTTGCCTGAAATTATCGCTGCCATGAGAGAGAATGATCTTCTTTTGATTACTGCTGACCATGGAAATGACCCAACCTATGCTGGAACTGACCATACTCGTGAATATATTCCACTTTTAGCTTACAGCCCTAGCTTTAAGGGAAATGGTGTCATTCCAGTTGGACATTTTGCAGATATCTCAGCGACAGTTGCGGATAACTTTGGTGTTGAAACTGCCATGATTGGGGAAAGTTTCTTAGATAAATTGGTATAAGATGACGCGATATGCTTTACTTGTTCGGGGCATTAATGTCGGTGGGAAAAATAAGATCGTCATGGCGGAACTTTGTCAAGAATTGACAGAGTTGGGACTGGAAAAGGTTGAGACCTACATCAACAGTGGCAACATTTTCTTTACTTCGACAGAACCCAAAGCTCGATTGGTTGAAAAATTAGAGACTTTCTTTGCAGTCCATTATCCATTTATTCAGAGCTTTTCTTTACTGAGTCATGAAGACTTTGAAGCGGAACTTGAAAATCTGCCTGAATGGTGGACCAAAGATTTGGCGCGAAAGGATGTGCTCTTTTACACGGAGAGCTTGGATGTGGATCAAGTGATCGAGAAAGTGAACAGTTTGGAACTGGAAGATGAAGTCGTTCATTTTGGAAGATTTGGGATTTTCTGGGGGAAATTCTCTGAGGAATCCTACTATGCAACTGCCTATCACAAGTACTTGCTCAAGATGCCTTTCTATCGTCACATTACCATTCGCAATGCTAAAACCTTTGACAAAATCGGTCAAATGCTTAAAAAATAATAAGGAGACACACAATGACATTTTTAGACAAAATCAATGAAACAGCTTCTTTCCTGAAAGAAAAGGGAATCCAAGCACCTGAGTTTGGTCTAATCCTTGGATCAGGACTTGGAGAATTGGCAGAAGAAATCGAAAATTCAGTTGTAGTAGACTATGCTGAGATTCCAAACTGGGGCCGCTCTACAGTAGTCGGTCACGCTGGTAAATTGGTTTATGGTGAACTTGCAGGTCGCAAGGTCTTGGCTCTTCAAGGTCGCTTCCATTTCTACGAAGGAAATCCTCTGGAAGTCGTGACTTTCCCAGTTCGTGTCATGAAAGTTCTTGGATGTGAAGGTGTCATTGTAACCAATGCTGCTGGTGGTATTGGATATGGGCCAGGTACTTTGATGGCTATCTCAGACCATATCAACATGACAGGCCAAAACCCATTGATAGGTGAAAACTTGGATGACTTTGGTCCACGTTTCCCAGATATGTCTAAGGCCTACACACCAGAATACCGTGCTACTGCCCATGAAGTGGCTAAAAAACTTGGTATCAAGCTTGATGAAGGTGTCTATATCGGTGTTACTGGTCCAACTTATGAAACACCAGCAGAAATCCGTGCTTATAAGACACTGGGAGCTGATGCAGTCGGTATGTCTACGGTTCCTGAAGTTATTGTAGCAGCCCACTCAGGTTTGAAAGTTCTAGGAATTTCATGTATTACTAACTTTGCAGCTGGTTTCCAAGAAGAACTAAACCACGAAGAAGTTGTAGAAGTAACCGAACGTGTCAAAGGTGACTTCAAAGGCTTGCTGAAAGCGATTCTTGCTGAATTGTAAAAAATTAGTGGTGAAATCAGACTAGAGATGAAGGTTTTAGTTCTTATCACCTTTAGTAGAGAAGATTGGGTTTGTTGTGATTAAAAGATGAACAAAAATCCAATCAACTACTATATCTTTAGTAAAAATTTATCACATGCTTATTTATCAATTATTGGTAAATAGGGGAAAATAAAAGAAAGTTAGAAAAGAATGAAAATCGGTCAACGAATGATGCGTTTTGGCATAAAAAAATTAAGTATAGGAGTTGTATCTGTTGCAGTTGGCTTTGCTTTTTTAGCACCGACAGGAATTTCTGCCAATGAAGGAAGTCCAGTTGTGAAAAATGAAAGTCCTCTAGTAGTAAATGCAACGGATGGTCCGACAAAACTAGAAAATACTGATAAAAAACAGGAAACGCCTCTTATAGAGGAGAGAGTGGCAGCTATCCAACCAGCTCCGGAAACAAAAGAAGTCCTTAAAAATCAGAAGGAAGAAGAAAAGCTGGAATCCCATAAAACAGAGCCTGCTCTAGTTCCTGAAGAAGTGAATAGAGAGGAAAATGTAAAGGATGAGTCTACAACTTCTCGTCCTGTGACAGCAGAAGATCTTTTGAAAATCTCAAAAGGAGAACTGCACTCAGAAAATGATTTGCTTGACAATTCTCTTTATGGTGAAAAAGTCCTTGATTTAGAAGGTGATGACGATCAGGATGGTATCAAAAATAAGGATGAGCTTTATGTTTATCGTAAAGATGGTAAGGACTATTTAGGATATAACAGTCATCCATTACTGGCAGACAGTGATGGAGACGGATTAGCAGATGGGGAAGATGATAATAAGAAACAATGGTATGTTACAGATCGAGATGCTCTTCTCTTCATGGAGTTATCCTATCGTGATGATGACTATATCGAAAAAATTCTAGATCATAAGAATCCATTTCCGAGCCTCTACTTGAATCGTCAAGAATATAAGATGATGCACAATGAGTTAGCCCCGTTTTGGAAGATGAAAAAAGCTTACCATACAGCTAGTGGTTTGGATGCTTATCTATTTGAAACTAAGAGTGATTTTCCTTATTTAAAAGACAATACTGTTCAAATGTTAGCTATACGTGGGACAAGACTGAATGATGCCAAAGATTTGAGAACGGACTTGACCTTGCTAGGAGGAAATAAACCTGCACAAGCGGATGATATCCGTAATGTTGTAAAAGAATTGGCGCAGGATTCCAGCATTACCAATCTCTATATGACAGGTCATTCGCTAGGAGGCTATCTAGCTCAAATAGCAGCAGTTGAAGCCTATCAGAAATATCCTACTTTTTATAATAATGTTTTGAAAAAAGTGACAACATTTAATGCACCTAAGGTCATTACTTCAAGAACAATCTGGAATGCCAAAAATGGTTTCTGGGATGTAGGATTAGAAAGTCGGAAGCTTGCTGTAAATGGAAAAATTAAACATTATGTAGTGGATAATGACAATGTGGTTACATCTGTGCTACAAAATGATAGTGATGTTGTGACATCTACAGGAAGTGCTAATGTTAAACACCGTTCGCGTGGCTATTTTGAAAGCCGCATGAATGATATTCCAAACTTTAATATTGGAAAACGAACAACATTGGATAAGCAGGGTTACCGTGATCCAAAACTGGAAAAAATTTCTTTCTTTAAGAAACAACAAGTCCCTCTGTCATCTAGTCAACCAAGCGCTGAACCTCTTGAAAATATAGCTCTAGGGAAACGGGTTACCCAAAGTTCGACAGCTTTTGGAGGTGACGCTAGAAGGGCTGTAGATGGAAAAGTTGATGGGAATTATGCTCATCATTCTGTAACGCATACAGAGTTTCAATCTAAACCTTGGTGGCAAGTCGATTTAGATAAGGAAGAAACGATTCGTCAAATCAACATCTATAATCGAACATATACTGCTCAGGATAGGCTTACCAATTTTAATGTGATTCTTTTAGATAGTTCTGGGAAAGAAATTGAAAGAAAGCGCATTGCATCTCTGAAAGATATCTCTGCACAAATTGCAATTGACTATAAAAAAGCTCGTTTTGTCCGTATTGAGTTAGATGGTTACAATGCTCTCAGTCTCGCAGAAGTTCAAGTTTTGCGTGCTGAGAATATCGCATGGAAAAAGCAAGCACGCCAAAGTTCTACCGAGTTTGGAGGAGATGCTAGTCGTGCCTTGGATGGCAATACCAATAGTAGCTACAGCCAGCAATCAATTACTCATACAAAATTTGAAAATCAGCCTTGGTGGGAAGTTGATTTGGGTCGTACAGAACAGGTAGGACTTGTCCGTCTTTATAATCGTGGAGATGGCGAGCTTTCCAAACGTTTGGCAGATTTTGATGTGATTTTATATGATGAAAAAGGGACAGAAGTTACTAGAAAATATGTTTCTCGTTTAGAAGGAAATCGTCTAGATCTTCAGTTGGATGGCAAGTTGGGTCGCCGTGTCCGTATTCAATTGCGTCAGAAAAATCAAGCTCTCAGTCTTGCTGAAGTAGAAGTATTTCGATTTATAGCTAAGAATGCTGTGACACCACCAACTTCTAAGCCAGTACAAGTGTTAAATTACACTCCTGTAAAAGATAAAACCCTAACTATTCAGCATAGTGGAGCTTACATTGCACGCTATTCTATAACTTGGGAAGAAGTTACAGTAGATAAAAATGGTCATTCAGTTGTTCGCAGTCATTCTTGGGAAGGAAATGGACGTAACCAGACTGCAGGTTTTGTCCTCAACCTCCCAATCAAAGAAAATATGAGAAATCTGCGAATTAAGATCGAAAAGAGAACAGGTCTTATCTGGAATAGATGGCAAACAATCTATGACAACAGACCTCTTCTAGCTCAACCACATCGAAAAATCACTCATTGGGGTACGACATTGAATTCCAAGGTGAGTGACGATGATGTCTTGTAGTCTGATGGTACAATGACAGTTAGTTTGTCTAGTTTATAAGAAAGTACTACCTGAGCTTGAATAGAACTCAGGTAGCTCTCTGTGAAAGAACAAAATTAATACTCAATGAAAATCAAAGAGCAAACTAGGAAACTAGCCGCAGGCTGCTCAAAGCACTACTTTGAGGTTGTAGATATAACTGACGAAGTCAGCTCAAAACACTGTTTTGAGGTTGTGGATAGAACTGACGAAGTCAGTAACCATACATACGGCAAGGCGACGTTGACGTGGTTTGAAGAGATTTTTGAAGAGTATAAACAGAAAGGTAGAGCGCGTGTTCTAATTTGAACACGAGTAGAAATTCGTACCTATAAGATGCTTGGAACAGATGTGGTCGGAATGTCAACTGCTCCTGAAGTTATTGTTGTAGCCTATTCAGGTTTGAAACTTCTAGGAATTTTATGTATTACTAACTATACTACTGGTTTCAAAGAAGAGCTTAACCACGAAGAGGTTATAGAAGTGACTGAGTGTGTTAAAGGTGATTTTAAAGGCTTACTTAAAGCCGTTTTTGCTGAATTATTACTATGTTAAAAGAATTGAGGAGTATTTTTCAGAAAATCCCTTATAATCTTAAATTATTCCTAGCAGTCATTTTGCAAGGAATAGTTTCAGGTTTATCTGGTATTTTTCTACATTATCTTTTAGAGATGATAGAGGGGATAGCTTTTGGTCAGTCAGAGCATCATAGTGGATTTTTGACTGATGGAGTTTCCTCGTCGCGGATAGGATTTAGTTTAATAATCGTGGGTGTCAGCTCATCCTTGGTCTGGTATTTCTTGCAAAAAAAATCACAGATTTTTTCCATTAGAGCACAGATGAAGGATGAGACTTCACAATACAAGCTTCATTTTTTAAGACAGCTATTTCATTCAATTTGGCAAATTATTGCAGTTGGAGGGGGAGCCCCTATTGGTAAAGAAGCTGCGCCACGAGAGATTGGAACTCTATTTGCAGGACCAATTGGAAAAATATGTTTTCTCTCTAAGAAGGATCAAGTCTTTCTCCTTGCTTGTGGTGCTGGTGCTGGTTTAGCGGCTGTTTATCAGGTTCCATTAACAAGTGTCTTCTTTGTTTTTGAAACCCTAGGAATTGCTCTATCTATTAAACGATTTGTCTTAGTCGGTTTGGCTACCTATGTCTCAACCTATATAGCAGGCTGGGTTATTTCAGATCAGGCTCTTTATCAGATTCCAGCCATCACATGGTCATTAAAGGAAATATGGAATATTCCCTTATTACTTCTTTTCTTAACCCCACTAGCTTGGCTTTTTGGTCACTTAAGTAAGGCAGCGTCTTCAAACAGAATAAAAGATAAACGAATACTTCTCACATTGCCTACAGCTTTTCTTTTTCTTGCTGGGTTGGCAAGTTATTTTCCACATCTACTTGGAAATGGACGTATGATGGCTCAGGAAGTATTGAATGGTAGCAATGGCAAAACAGTATTCCTCTTGTTTATCCTAAAAGCACTGGTCGTTCTTATTACTCTGTGGGCAGGGGCCTATGGTGGTACACTTACGCCATCTTTTGCCTTGGGGATGGCTGGAGCTGGTCTCTTGAGCATGATTATAGGTTTGGACAGTCAGCCAACCGTTTTACTTTTGGGATCGGTTTGCTTTTTATCAGTGACCTTGAGGGCGCCCATTTCTGCAACCGGATTAGTTATAGGTTTCACTGGGCTAGGTATAGATTCTCTTCCGTATCTCTTAGTAACAGCTGTTTTAGCCTATGAATTTGCAAAAATGTTAGACCACTTTCCTTGTGCTAGCATACTGTGTCAGAAGTCAAATAATAAAGTAATTAGGTAGGAAATGCCCATTTCTTCTAGTTAAGGATTTAACTTAAAAGATTAAAAACTATTGTCAGTTTATCAATAACTGTTTTAAATAAAAATGAAGTAGGCCTATTGGAATCTTGATTGAATCCGATTTTTCCTAGCTATGAAATATAAAAATAAAAAAAGAAAGGTAGAGTGAGGTGTTCTAATTTGAACACGAGCGGAAAACTTTTCTAAAAACTCAGAAGAGAAGGGGGAGTTCAGATTTGAATTGAAGCCGATCTAATCTTCTCAATATTATCAAAATTAAGAAAGAAAGGAATTGAACCCACCCTAAAAGCAGTGGGAAAAAGATAGTTAGTCTAGCGAGCATCGCTCACTGCGCCCAACTCCTATTTTCCCTTTGCTTTTTGACGGGTTTGGTATCTTTCTGATTATAAATTTTAGAATAAAGAAAGGATGGGTTAACTGTATTCATTGAACTGAATACGGGCGGAGAACTGTGTAAAAAAGATAAACTGTCTAGCATCGGAGATGCTTCGTCAGTTTCCTATTTTTACTTTGTTCTCTGTCGCCCTTTATATCTTAATTATGTCTATCCATATTGCTGCTCAGCAGGGTGAAATTGCTGATAAAATTCTTCTTCCTGGGGATCCTCTTCGTGCTAAGTTTATTGCGGAGAATTTCCTTGAAGATGCTGTTTGTTTTAACGAAGTACGTAACATGTTTGGTTACACTGGTACTTACAAGGGCCACCGTGTATCAGTCATGGGAACTGGGATGGGGATGCCATCTATTTCGATTTATGCGCGTGAGTTGATTGTTGACTACGGTGTGAAAAAATTGATTCGTGTGGGAACTGCGGGTTCTTTGAATGAAGATGTTCACGTTCGTGAATTGGTTTTGGCGCAGGCAGCGGCAACCAACTCAAACATCGTCCGTAATGACTGGCCACAGTACGATTTCCCACAAATCGCTAGCTTTGATTTGCTGGACAAGGCCTACCATATCGCCAAAGAACTCGGTATGACCACCCACGTTGGGAACGTTTTGTCTTCTGATGTCTTTTACTCAAACTACTTTGAAAAGAACATCGAACTTGGTAAATGGGGAGTCAAGGCTGTGGAAATGGAAGCAGCAGCCCTTTACTATCTGGCAGCCCAACACCATGTTGACGCGCTTGCCATCATGACTATTTCTGATAGTTTGGTCAATCCAGATGAAGACACGACTGCAGAAGAACGTCAAAATACCTTCACTGATATGATGAAGGTTGGTTTGGAAACCTTGATTGCAGAATAATTATAGCCAAAAAGGAAGCCCTTCTTTATGAATTGGAGGACTTCCTTTTCTTATCCAGAAATTGATCTAGTTCTTTCTGATTTCGAATAATAGTGACTTTATGTGAGTATTCTTGGCAAAATTTTTGGTATCTTTCCTTAGCATTATTTGTCCGTCCATCTCTGAGAATCCATCTGATAAACTCCCAATTAAATTGTTCTTGACAACCAGCTGCCATACTTTCTCTCACTTTTCCTCTGTATTTTAAATAGCGCTTAAAGGCTCTTAGCAAACAATTCCAAGAAGAGAAGTTTAAAAAGATGATTTGGTCAGCTTCCTGCATTCTTTCCTCGTAATAGCACCAAGAATAATTCCCATCAATGACCCAAGCTTCCTGTGTTGTGAGAAAGCTTTTCATTTCATCCAACATCCAGTCACGGTCACTGTCTTGCCAACCAGGCTGAAATTGGAGTGTGTCCATGTGAAGTTTTGGGATGGAGTAGTAGAGAGATAACTTTTCAGCTAGCGTTGACTTACCAGCACCAGAATATCCGATAATTGCGATTTTCATTTTCTACCTTTTTCTATTTGAGGACAAAAAAACAGCCTCCATGGACTGTTTCTTATTTAGCAAGTTTAGCTGAAAGACGAGCTTTGTCGCGGCTTGCTTTGTTTTTGTGAATCAAACCTTTAGTTTCTGCTTTATCGATAGCTGAGCTAGCAGCACGGAAAAGTTCTTCAGATGGGTTTGCTTCGAAAGCTTTGATAGCAGTACGCATAGCTGATTTTTGAGCTGAGTTCTTTTCGTTTTGTTTAACGTTCAATTCAGCGCGTTTGATAGCTGATTTAATGTTTGCCAATGTTCTTACCTCCATATTTACTAACTATACCATTATATCTGAAAACTTACGTTTTGACAAGAGAAAATTACTTTTTTAAGTAAATTTCATCGATTTCATGGTTCTTTGTTTTATGCAGAATCACTTCCGCACGATTTCTGGTTGGTTCAATATAATTTTGTAGATTTGTGAGATTGATACTGGTCCAGACCTGATGGGCAAAGGACTCCACTTCCCCAATCGGCATTTGTGTAAAACGATAATAGTAGCTATCAGGGTCGTTTTGGGCTAGGCTCAGCATCTTCAAGAAACGGTCCAGATACCAACTCTCGATGTCATTCACTGCAGCATCAACATAGATGGAAAAGTCGAAGAAGTCGGTGATATAGAGACGTTCGTTTTGTGGATTTTGAAAAACGTTAATCCCTTCGACAATGACAAAGTCAGCTGCTTTGACGTTTTGTTTTTCCTCAGGAACGATGTCGTAGACTTCATGAGAATAGACAGGAATATCTACATCTTGTCCATTTTTGATGTGATCCAGGAAGTTGAGAAGAGCTTCCATATCATAGCTTTCAGGAAATCCCTTGCGATTTAAAATCCCTTGTTCAATCAAGGCCTGGTTGGGATAGAGAAAGCCGTCAGTTGTTACCAACTCAACCGTAGCATCTTTAAGCGTACGGGACAGTAGGATTTGAAGTAGGCGACTGGTTGTGGATTTTCCAACGGCAACACTCCCAGAAACCCCAATGATAAAAGGTTGAGATTTACTTTCACGTTGGAGGAAAATTCCTTTTGAAAAGGCCAAATCATCCTTGGTACGCTTGTAAATCTGGATGAGATGGGCTAGGGGGAGATAGACATCGGTAACATCCTGCAAGCTAATCTGGTCATTAAAACTCTTGATGGATTCTAATTCCTCTTCTGTCAAAGGAGGTGTTGTCTTTCGATGTAACGATTGCCAAGTCTGGCGGCTGATTTTTTCAAAATGTAAAAATTCGTTGGTCATTTGTTTTCCCCTAGATATTTTGTCTATCATACCATAAAAAGCTAAAAAAATAAAGCGGTTTCTTGAATGTGTTAAGTCAATAGTATATAATATAAGTAGATAGAGGATGAACAATTTATTGATGAAGTAGGAGCTACTTTCTCCTGATTTATAAGCTAATAAAGGGGGCTTTGAGGGTTACAACTTATAGGAGGTGTACTATGAAAATCTTAAAACGTTACATATTGGAACTCTGTTTTATTTTAAGTTTTGCACTACCTTTTATAAAAGGGGCGAATGCGGATAATGGTAGACGCTTTGTGGAAATCTATTACGGTTTTACTTTTTTGATGGAACATGCTATTGTAACAGCTGTCTTTATCTGTTCGCTCTTGATTGCTTGGCTACTCAAAAAACGGTGGACGAAACGGCTTGCTGCTGGAAGTTATGTCTTTTTAGTCCTATGGATTGCTACAGAGGGTTATTTATTCCGCATGTCACTAGAAGATTTAATCCGACTTTGGACAAGTTTGGAAATCCTGACAAAAACATATCAGTTGGGCTTTTATCTAAACATCCTGTTGGGAATTTTGTTGATAATAAAGTATTTGAAGGTTAAGCAATAGTCATAATAAATACGCCCGATTATAGATGATAAACTTTTTGTTATATCCTGACTATGATATTTCTAGTTCTAAATGGCTTATCATTCATCTATAAGTGTTGAAAGAGATTGAAGAAAATGTTTTACTTACTAGCTTTCTTCAGTCTTTTTCGTTTTATGATCAGTTTGTAAACGATTTACAATTTAAGTCAAATTATGGTAAAATAGTTTCATGAGTAAAATGTATTATGCAGAAAATCCTGACGCTGCTCACGACATTCATGAGTTAAGAGTGGACTTGTTGGGAGAAAAAATGACCTTTTTGACGGATGCAGGTGTTTTTAGCAAGAAAATGGTTGACTTTGGCAGTCAACTTTTGCTCAAGTGTCTTGAGGTCAATCAAGGAGAAAATGTCCTTGATGTAGGCTGTGGTTATGGGCCTCTGGGCTTGTCCTTGGCTAAGGCTTATGGAGTTCAGGCGACCATGGTCGATATCAATAATCGTGCCTTGGATTTAGCGCGACAAAATGCTGAACGAAATAAAGTAGAAGCGACGATTTTCCAGTCCAACATCTATGAACAAGTTGAAGGCACATTTGAACATGTCATTTCCAATCCTCCTATCCGTGCGGGCAAGCAAGTGGTTCATGAAATCATTGAGAAAAGTAAAGATTTTTTGGAAACTGGTGGAGATTTAACAATCGTTATCCAGAAAAAACAAGGGGCTCCAAGCGCCAAGTCCAAGATGGAAGAGGTGTTTGGCAATTGTGAAATCGTCAAAAAAGATAAGGGATACTATATCCTTAGAAGTGTGAACGAATGAGAGCAGTTGATTTAATTCAAAAGAAACGAGACGGTCAAGAATTGACTTCGAGTGAAATTGAATGGCTAGTTGAAGGCTATGTGTCAGGAACTGTTCCTGATTATCAGATGTCTGCTTTTGCTATGGCTGTTTATTTCAAAGGAATGACGACTCGAGAAATATCTGATTTGACCATGAAAATGGTTCAGACAGGTCAAGAGTTTGATTTATCTGTTATTGATGGGGTTAAGGTTGACAAGCATTCTACTGGTGGTGTTGGTGATAAGGTAACCATGATTTTGGCTCCCCTTGTTGCTAGCTTCGGTGTGCCTGTAGCCAAAATGAGTGGTCGTGGTCTCGGTCATACTGGTGGAACAATTGATAAATTGGAGTCTATCAAGGGCTATCAAGTAGAACGTAGTCAAGAAGATTTTATTCGTCAAGTGCAGGATATTGGAGTATCTGTCATTGGGCAATCAGACCAGCTTGTCAAAGCGGACAAGCTTCTCTATGCCCTCCGTGATGTGACCGCAACTGTCGACACGATTCCTTTGATTGCGAGTTCAGTGATGAGCAAGAAAATCGCGGCAGGAGCGGATGCTATCTTGCTAGATGTGACTGTTGGAGAGGGTGCCTTCATGAAGACGGTTGATGAGGCACGTGAGCTGGCTCAAACCATGGTAGATCTTGGTAAGGCAGTTGGTCGAAAGACGGTAGCAGTGATTACGGATATGAGTCAGCCCTTGGGACGAGCGATTGGAAATCGCCTCGAAATTCTTGAAGCACTGGAGATTTTACAAGGTCAAGGCCGTCAGGATATTACCCACTTTATCTGCGAATTGGCTCAAATTATGCTTGGTTTGGCTAATGTGAACAAGACAGTGGAAGAAGTTCGCCAACACCTTGAGAATGGTCAAGCACTGGCTAAGTTTGAGGAGATGGTGCAAGCCCAAGGTGGAGACTTAGAAGACCTCTATCGTCCTGTCAATGTTACCCATGTAGTGGAAATCCCTGCTCAGGAAACGGGTGTCATTTCAGCTCTTCCAGCTATGGAATTTGGGCTTTATGCTATGAGACTGGGGGCAGGTCGTGCAGTCAAGTCTGATGCCTTGGACTATGAAACAGGAATTGTTTTTGAAAAGAAAGTTGGAGATTCCGTTCAAAAGGAAGAAATTGTTGCAAAAGTATACACAAATGGAAAAATTTCTCCTCAGCTAGTTACAGATTTTCAAAAATATGTTAAAATAAATGATAGTGTGCAAAGTTTACGAGAAATCATAGAAATAATCTCATAAACTGCAGGAGAATCCGAATATGAAATTAAATAAATATATCGATCATACACTTTTGAAACAAGATGCGACAGAAAATCAAATTGATTGTTTGTTGTCTGAAGCTAGAGAGTATGATTTTGCCAGTGTTTGCGTTAATCCGACCTGGGTTGAACATGCTAAAAAAGGGCTTAAAGGCACAGATGTCAAGGTCTGCACAGTAGTAGGTTTCCCCTTGGGAGCAACAACTTCAACTGTGAAAGCTTTTGAGACAAAAGAAGCTATCCAAAATGGTGCAGATGAGATTGACATGGTAATCAATGTTGGGGCTCTCAAATCAGGCAATTTAGCCTTGGTTGAGTCAGATATTCGTGCAGTAGTGGAAGCAAGTGGTGACAAGTTAGTAAAAGTCATTATTGAAGCATGTCTGCTGACCGACCAAGAAAAAGTTGTGGCTTGCCAATTAGCTCAAAAAGCTGGAGCTGATTTTGTTAAAACATCTACTGGCTTTTCAACTGGTGGTGCTACGATAGCAGATGTCAAATTGATGCGTGAAACAGTTGGATCTGAAATGGGTGTCAAGGCTGCTGGCGGAGCTCGTTCTTATGCAGATGCTCTTGCCTTTGTGGAAGCTGGGGCGACCCGTATCGGAACGTCAGCTGGGGTAGCAATTCTAAAAGGAGAATTGGCAGATGGCGACTACTGAGTTGATTGAACTGGCAATTGAAACCAGCAAACATGCCTATGTCCCCTATTCTAACTTTCCTATCGGAGCAGTTTTAGTGGCAAAAGACGGAAGTGTTTACACGGGAGTGAATATCGAAAATGCTAGCTATCCTTTGACCAATTGCGGTGAGAGAACAGCCGTTTTTAAGGCTGTATCTGAAGGACAAAGAGAATTTTCAGAATTGATTGTCTATGGTCAAACTGAAAAACCAATCTCACCATGTGGTGCTTGTCGCCAAGTAATGGTCGAATTTTTTGAACAAGATCTAAAAGTGACCTTAGTCGCAAAAGATAAATCGACGGTCGAGATGACGGTCGGGGAGTTACTTCCATACTCTTTTACAGACTTAAATTAGTCTGAGTCGCTCTTTGAGTGGCACGGTCCTTGTGGCCAACCAATCCATACTTGCAACATCGTTGCACATCTTATTTAGGAGGTTCAGTAATGAACAAGAAACAATGGCTAGGCCTTGGTCTAGTTGCAGTGGCAGCAGTTGGACTTGCTGCATGTGGTAACCGCTCTTCTCGTAAGGCAGATTCATCTTCTGATGTGAAGACAAAAGCAGCAATCGTCACTGATACTGGTGGTGTTGATGATAAATCATTCAACCAATCAGCTTGGGAAGGTTTGCAGGCTTGGGGTAAAGAACACAATCTTTCAAAAGATAAAGGTTTTACTTACTTCCAATCAACAAGTGAAGCTGACTATGCTAACAACTTGCAACAAGCGGCTGGAAGTTACAACCTAATCTTCGGTGTTGGTTTTGCCCTTCACAATGCAGTTAAAGATGCAGCAGAAGAGCACACTGATTTGAACTATGTTTTGATTGATGATGTGATTAAAGATAAAAAGAATGTTGCTAGTGTAACATTTGCTGATAATGAGTCAGGTTACCTCGCTGGTGTGGCTGCAGCCAAAACAACTAAAACAAAACAAGTTGGTTTTGTAGGTGGTATGGAGTCAGAAGTTATCTCTCGTTTTGAAGCAGGATTCAAGGCTGGTGTTGCGTCAGTAGACCCATCTATCAAAGTACAAGTTGACTACGCTGGTTCATTTGGTGATGCTGCTAAAGGTAAAACAATTGCAGCCGCACAATACGCAGCTGGTGCAGATATTGTTTACCAAGTAGCTGGTGGTACAGGTGCAGGTGTCTTTGCAGAAGCAAAATCACTCAACGAAAGCCGTCCTGAAAATGAAAAAGTTTGGGTTATCGGTGTTGACCGTGACCAAGAAGCAGAAGGTAAATACACTTCTAAAGATGGCAAAGAATCAAACTTCGTTCTTGTATCTACTTTGAAACAAGTTGGTACAACTGTAAAAGATATTGCTAACAAGGCAGAAAAAGGTGAATTCCCTGGCGGTCAAGTGATCGTTTACTCATTGAAAGATAAAGGGGTTGACTTGGCAGTTACAAACCTTTCAGAAGAAGGTAAAAAAGCTGTCGAAGATGCAAAAGCTAAAATCCTTGATGGAAGCGTAAAAGTTCCTGAAAAATAATGGATGGAAGTCATTTCTTAGGAAGCGGCCCTCGGCCGCTTTTTTAAGAGTTGAGACAAAGTCATTTTGTCTCAGTAAAGCTTGCTACTAGAGAAACTAGCAAGTTTTATTGAAATAAAATAAGACTCTGAAAGGAAGAGCACATGGCACACGAAAATGTCATTGAGATGCGTGATATTACCAAGGTGTTTGGTGAATTTGTTGCCAACGACAAAATCAACCTGCACCTACGAAAAGGTGAAATTCATGCACTTTTAGGAGAAAATGGGGCTGGAAAGTCCACGCTCATGAACATGTTAGCAGGGCTTCTTGAACCAACCAGTGGTGAAATTGTGGTCAACGGTCAAGTTGTCAACCTCGACTCACCATCTAAAGCAGCTAGCTTGGGAATCGGAATGGTTCACCAGCACTTTATGCTGGTAGAAGCCTTCACAGTGGCTGAAAACATCATTTTAGGTAGTGAATTGACTAAAAATGGTGTGCTAGATATCGCTGGAGCTAGCAAAGAAATCAAGGCTCTTTCTGAACGTTATGGCTTAGCTGTTGACCCTTCTGCCAAGGTAGCAGATATCTCAGTTGGAGCCCAACAACGTGTAGAAATTTTAAAAACCCTTTATCGGGGGGCTGATATCCTTATCTTTGACGAACCAACGGCTGTTTTGACTCCATCAGAAATTGATGAGTTGATGGCTATTATGAAAAATCTTGTCAAAGAAGGGAAATCAATTATCTTGATTACCCACAAGTTGGACGAGATTCGCGCAGTTTCTGACCGTGTTACAGTTATCCGTCGTGGGAAATCAATTGAAACTGTAGAAATCGCAGGGGCTACCAATGCTGATTTGGCAGAAATGATGGTGGGACGTTCTGTTTCCTTTAAAACAGAGAAACAAGCTTCTCAACCAAAAGAAGTGGTCTTGTCTATTAAAGACTTGGTGGTCAATGAAAACCGCGGTGTTCCAGCTGTTAAAAATCTATCCTTGGATGTTCGTGCTGGAGAGATTGTTGGGATTGCGGGGATTGATGGAAATGGTCAGTCTGAACTGATTCAAGCCATTACAGGTCTTCGCAAGGTTGAATCTGGTAGCATTGAGTTAAAAGGAGATTCAATTGTAGGCTTGCACCCACGTCAGATTACAGAGTTGAGTGTTGGGCACGTTCCAGAAGACCGTCATCGTGATGGTTTGATTTTGGAAATGATGATCTCTGAAAATATTGCCCTTCAAACCTACTATAAAGAACCACATAGTAAAAATGGAATTTTGAACTATTCAAATATCACTTCTTATGCTAAAAAACTAATGGAAGAATTTGATGTTCGTGCTGCCAGTGAATTTGTGCCTGCAGCTGCACTCTCAGGAGGAAATCAACAAAAAGCAATTATTGCTCGTGAAATTGATCGAGATCCTGATCTCCTTATCGTCAGCCAGCCAACTCGTGGTTTGGATGTCGGTGCCATTGAATATATCCACAAGCGCTTGATTGAAGAGCGTGATAATGGCAAGGCTGTCCTTGTTGTCAGCTTTGAATTGGATGAGATTTTAAACGTCTCAGACCGTATCGCCGTTATCCACGATGGTAAGATTCAAGGTATTGTATCACCAGAAACAACCAATAAACAAGAACTTGGTGTCTTGATGGCTGGTGGAAACTTGGGAAAGGAGAAGAGTGATGTCTAAAAAATTACAACAAATTTCGGTTCCCTTGATTTCTGTATTCCTAGGAATTTTACTCGGAGCCATTGTCATGTGGATTTTCGGTTATGATGCTATTTGGGGCTACGAAGAATTGTTCTATACAGCCTTTGGTAGCCTGCGTGGAATTGGAGAAATCTTCCGTGCTATGGGGCCTCTGGTCTTGATTGGTCTTGGTTTTGCCGTTGCCAGTCGCGCTGGTTTCTTTAACGTCGGACTTCCTGGTCAGGCTTTGGCTGGTTGGATTCTCAGTGGTTGGTTTGCCTTATCGCATCCAGATATGCCACGTCCCTTGATGATTCTAGCAACCATCGTGATTGCCTTGATTGCTGGTGGAATTGTCGGTGCCATTCCAGGTATTCTTAGAGCTTATCTAGGGACGTCAGAGGTTATCGTAACCATCATGATGAACTACATTGTCTTGTATGTAGGAAATGCCTTTATCCATGCCTTTCCTAAAGACTTCATGCAAAGTACAGATTCTACGATTCGTGTTGGGGCTAATGCAACCTATCAGACCCCTTGGTTGGCTGAGTTGACTGGTAACTCACGGATGAATATCGGTATTTTCTTTGCCATCATTGCCGTTGCAGTTATTTGGTTCATGCTCAAGAAAACAACCCTTGGTTTTGAAATCCGTGCGGTTGGTCTTAATCCACATGCTTCAGAATATGCTGGTATTTCTGCCAAACGGACTATCATACTATCTATGATTATTTCAGGTGCCTTGGCAGGTCTTGGTGGAGCTGTTGAAGGACTTGGAACCTTCCAGAACGTCTATGTTCAAGGGGCGTCATTGGCTGTTGGATTTAACGGTATGGCGGTTAGTCTGCTTGCGGCCAACTCACCAATTGGTATTCTCTTTGCAGCCTTCCTATTTGGTGTTCTCCAAGTTGGAGCCCCTGGTATGAATGCAGCGCAGGTACCGTCTGAGCTTGTCAGCATTGTAACAGCGTCTATTATCTTCTTTGTCAGTGTTCATTACCTTATCGAACGCTTTGTCAAACCGAAAAAACAAGTTAAAGGAGGTAAGTAAAGATGTCTATTACAACCTTGCTCACCCTCTTGGTGTCTTCTATGCTGATTTACTCAGCACCCCTCATCTTTACAAGTATCGGTGGTGTTTTCTCTGAACGTGGTGGTGTGGTAAACGTCGGCCTTGAAGGAATTATGGTTATGGGTGCCTTTTCTGGAGTTGTCTTTAACCTTGAATTTGCAGAACAATTTGGAGCAGCAACTCCATGGCTATCCTTGCTTGTAGCAGGATTGGTTGGTGGTCTCTTCTCTATCATCCACGCAGCAGCGACGGTTCATTTCCGTGCAGACCATGTTGTCAGCGGTACGGTATTGAACTTGATGGCGCCAGCCTTGGCTGTTTTCTTGGTGAAAGTGCTTTATAATAAAGGACAAACCGACAACCTAAGTCAGACTTTTGGACGCTTTGATTTCCCAGTCTTGGCAAATATCCCAGTGATTGGTGATATCTTCTTCAAGTCAACAAGTCTACTTGGTTATCTGGCCATTGCCTTCTCATTCCTTGCTTGGTTTATCCTCTTCAAGACTCGATTTGGTCTTCGTCTTCGCTCTGTCGGTGAACACCCTCAAGCAGCGGATACCTTGGGAATCAATGTCTACAAGATGAGATATTTTGGAGTTATTATTTCAGGTTTCCTAGGTGGAATTGGCGGAGCGATTTATGCTCAATCCATCTCAGTTAACTTCTCAGTGACAACTATTGTTGGACCTGGATTTATCGCTCTTGCTGCGATGATCTTTGGAAAATGGAATCCAATCGGAGCCATGCTATCTAGTCTCTTCTTTGGACTTTCACAAAGTTTGGCTGTTATCGGTTCTCAATTGCCGTTCCTACAAGGTGTGCCAACAGTTTATCTTCAAATCGCACCTTATGTCTTGACAATTCTTGTCTTGGCAGCCTTCTTTGGAAAAGCAGTCGCACCAAAAGCAGATGGTATCAACTATATCAAATCAAAATAAGCATACAAAAAACGTCAGTTCTGTTCAAACTGGCGTTTATTTTTTAGAATTTTGATGGGTTAAGTTTAATCCCCAAGGAACAAGATTTTCAGTCTTATTCTGGATACGTGTGATATTATCCTTATGCCGAATGATAATCAAGCTAGCAAGAGCTAGGATAATAGCGATGAAGAGAGGGTCATAGTTACTCAGGATAAAACCAAAAAGTGGAAAGAGTAGAACACCGATAACAGCTGCGATAGATGCTGTGACGCTAGATAGTGAAATCATACTACCAAGATAGAGGGTTCCAAAGAAAACAACTGCAAGGTAGAGACAGAAGACAGGTGCAAATCCGAAAATCACTCCAGCGCTAGTTGCGACAGCCTTGCCACCCTTAAATCCTGCAAAGATTGGAAAGGTATGGCCAATAACAGCCAAAAGTCCAAAGATGAGAGGAGAAACGCCTTGCAGATGAAACATAATCGGAAGAAGCGTTGCTAGGGTTCCTTTGAAAAAGTCAATGACAAAGGTTGCCATACCCGCTTTCTTACCTAAAATACGGAAGGTATTGGTCGTTCCAGTGTTACCAGAACCATGCTCTCGCAGATTGATTTGAAAGAATACTTGTCCAATCCAGAGACCAGACGGAATCGAACCCAGCAGATAGGCTAGGATTAATAAAACTATTGTAATCATACTCCTATTATATCATGAAATGGAAAAGAAAGGCAGAGAATCTCTTCTGAAATTGTCACACCGGAGAAAGAAAAATTTTGCAAAATCCTTGGAAAACCTGTAGAATAGTAAAGATGAACGAATAGGAGGTTCCTTGTGTCAAAAAAGGAAATCAATATTAACAATTATAATGATGATGCCATTCAGGTGCTAGAAGGGTTGGATGCGGTCCGTAAACGTCCAGGGATGTATATCGGATCGACCGATGGTGCAGGTCTTCATCACCTCGTCTGGGAAATCGTCGATAATGCTGTCGATGAGGCCTTGTCTGGATTTGGTGACCGTATTGATGTGACCATCAATAAAGATGGGAGTTTGACTGTGCAAGACCACGGACGTGGGATGCCAACTGGTATGCACGCGATGGGAATTCCAACTGTTGAGGTTATCTTTACCATTCTCCACGCAGGAGGGAAATTCGGTCAGGGTGGCTACAAGACATCTGGTGGTCTCCACGGGGTTGGTTCTTCTGTTGTAAATGCTCTGTCTAGTTGGCTGGAGGTTGAAATCACCCGTGATGGTGCAATCTACAAGCAACGTTTTGAAAATGGTGGAAAACCTGTCATGACTTTGAAGAAAATCGGTACAGCGCCTAAGTCTAAAACAGGTACCAAGGTTACTTTTATGCCTGATGCGACCATCTTTTCTACGACAGACTTCAAGTACAATACCATCTCAGAGCGTCTTAATGAATCAGCCTTTCTCTTGAAAAATGTGACCTTGTCTCTAACGGATAAACGCACAGATGAGTCTGTTGAGTTTCACTATGAAAATGGGGTACAAGACTTTGTTTCTTATCTGAACGAAGACAAGGAGACCTTGACGCCAGTTCTGTACTTTGAAGGGGAAGACAATGGTTTTCAAGTGGAAGTAGCGCTTCAGTACAATGATGGATTTTCAGATAACATCTTGTCCTTTGTTAATAATGTTCGCACCAAGGACGGTGGAACGCATGAGACAGGACTCAAGTCTGCTATCACTAAGGTCATGAATGACTATGCGCGTAAGACGGGACTTCTCAAGGAAAAAGATAAAAACCTTGAAGGTTCAGACTATCGTGAGGGACTAGCGGCCGTTCTTTCTATCTTGGTTCCTGAAGAACACCTCCAGTTTGAAGGACAGACCAAGGACAAACTAGGAAGTCCACTAGCTCGCCCAGTTGTGGATGGCATTGTGGCGGATAAGTTGACCTTCTTTCTTATGGAAAATGGTGAATTGGCTTCTAACCTCATCCGCAAGGCTATCAAGGCGCGTGATGCTCGTGAAGCGGCACGTAAGGCGCGTGATGAGAGCCGAAATGGTAAGAAAAATAAAAAAGACAAGGGCTTGCTGTCTGGGAAATTGACCCCAGCTCAGTCTAAGAATCCAGCTAAGAATGAACTCTATCTAGTCGAGGGAGATTCTGCCGGAGGTTCTGCCAAACAAGGCCGTGACCGCAAGTTCCAGGCTATTCTACCTCTTCGTGGTAAGGTTATCAATACAGCCAAGGCCAAGATGTCGGATATCCTCAAAAATGAAGAAATCAACACCATGATTTATACCATTGGTGCGGGTGTGGGGGCTGACTTCTCTATTGAAGATGCCAACTATGATAAGATCATTATCATGACCGATGCGGATACCGACGGTGCCCATATTCAAACCCTTCTCTTGACATTTTTCTACCGTTATATGCGTCCGCTAGTTGAGGCAGGACATGTCTATATTGCCCTTCCGCCTCTTTACAAGATGTCAAAAGGGAAAGGCAAGAAAGAAGAAGTGGCCTATGCTTGGACGGACGGAGAACTAGAAGAACTCCGCAAACAGTTTGGTAAAGGTGCTACACTCCAACGTTATAAAGGTCTTGGTGAGATGAATGCGGATCAACTCTGGGAAACAACTATGAACCCAGAAACGCGTACCCTTATCCGTGTCACTATCGAAGACCTAGCACGCGCAGAACGCCGCGTCAATGTCCTCATGGGTGACAAGGTCGAACCACGCCGTAAGTGGATTGAGGATAATGTCAGGTTTACGCTGGAAGAAGCGACAGTGTTTTAAGTCACTTTTTAATGAATGGGTATCAACATGAGAGCTGAAACAGAAATGCTAGATCTGATTTTACAGACTGCCAAAACTTTACAAGTCAAAGCTGTCGCTATGTCTGGTTCACGGACAAACCAAAAGACTTCAAAAGACGAGTTTCAAGATTATGATGTAGTCTATGTTGTAGAGAATCTGGACGAGCTGATTACAGATTTATCTTGGTTGGACCGGTTTGGCAAACGCATTATTGAGCAAGAAGTCACCCTTGGTCACCGTCGCCTATATCTCATGCTTTTTGAAGATGGCAATCGGATTGATTTGGCCCTCTGCCCCAAAGACCGCATTAAAGAGTGGGTGGATAGTGAGGCAGGATTCACCGTTTTAGAAGATCCTAATGGTTTGTTTGAACTTTATTCACCGAGTCCTCAACGCTTTTGGACAAATCCAGCTAGTGCGATAGATTTTGAAAATGCCTGCAATGAATTTTGGTGGGTGTCAGCCTACGTTGTCAAAGGGATTTGTAGGAATCAGCTCATCTATGCTATTGATCATCTCTACGGCATTTGTCAACAAGAATTCTTGAAAATTTTGGCTTGGCAGGTTGCAAGTGCTAGGGGGAAAGTCGATATCGGCAAGAACTACAAGTACCTCTTTCAGTATTTGCCTGCTGAGAAAGAGAAAGAATTCTCAAATCTGCTTGATTTTTCAAGTATAGAGAAACTCAGCCAGTCTTTATTGGCTACGATGCAACTTTTCCACCAAGAAGCTCAAAGACTTGCTCAAAAGCTGGGCTTTGACTACGATAAAGAAGTGGCTGAGAAGATGATTGAGTATGCTGAGGAGAGACTCGAAACAAATGAAACATTTACAAAATAATAAGATAACAAAATTTTTACTGATTAGTTTTCTCATTTCTTGGGGATTTGGTTGGGGATTGCTCGCTTTTCTGACGCAAATGAGCCTCTTAAGTCTAACAAGTCCACTAGGAGTTTTTCTCCATTTACTAGGAGGTTTCGGTCCAACCATTGCAGCCATTTCTTGTTTGCCTCAAAAATCCATTAAAAACATAGTCTCTTTTATCTTAGGGGACTCAAAGAAATATATTTTGTTATTTCTTTTACTAATTTTCGTGCAGACAGGTGCCATTGCTTTCTCATCTAAGGAGCTTAATCCGGCTTTTCCACTAGGAAATTTGTTTGTTGTTTTTTTGAGTGCAGTCTGTGTTTATGGTGGCGAAGAAGAATTGGGATGGCGAGGCATCTTGCAACCAACTTTGGAAACTAGATTCTCCTTTTGGATTTCCGGTTTGATAACAGGTTGTATTTGGGCAATATGGCATGTACCTTTATGGTTTGTGATTGGAAGTTCCCAAAGTGGGATGCCTTTTATATTATTCAGTCTATTTGCAATTTATCTCAGTATTCTTCTAGCAGCTGTTTTCAAAAAGACAAAGTCGGTCCTTTTTTGCGCCATTTTTCACGGTCTAATTAATACCCTACTTAGCTTATTTGTTATTAAAATTAATCTTTTATTCATTCTAGGATTAGTAGGATTGCTCTTCTTTTCTCACTACCTACAAAGAAACAGTTAAATATATAAAATATAGATTTACTTTACAATAAAACACTAAAAAGAGAATTATTATGTCTAACATTCAAAATATGTCCCTGGAGGACATCATGGGAGAGCGCTTTGGTCGCTACTCCAAGTACATTATTCAAGACCGGGCTTTGCCAGATATTCGTGATGGCTTGAAGCCGGTTCAGCGTCGTATTCTTTATTCGATGAATAAGGATGGCAATACCTTTGACAAGAGCTACCGCAAGTCGGCCAAGTCTGTCGGGAACATCATGGGGAATTTCCACCCACACGGTGATTCTTCTATCTATGATGCCATGGTTCGTATGTCTCAGAACTGGAAAAACCGTGAGATTTTGGTTGAAATGCATGGTAATAACGGTTCTATGGACGGAGATCCGCCTGCGGCTATGCGTTATACCGAGGCGCGTTTGTCTGAGATTGCAGGCTATCTTCTTCAAGATATCGAGAAAAAGACAGTCCCTTTTGCATGGAACTTTGACGATACCGAGAAAGAACCAACTGTCTTGCCAGCAGCCTTTCCAAACCTTTTGGTCAATGGTTCTACTGGTATTTCGGCTGGTTATGCCACGGATATTCCACCGCATAATTTGGCTGAGGTCATCGATGCTGCGGTTTACATGATTGACCACCCAACTGCCAAGGTAGATAAACTAATGGAATTCTTGCCTGGACCAGACTTCCCTACAGGAGGGATTATTCAGGGGCGTGATGAAATTAAGAAAGCCTACGAAACTGGGAGAGGGCGCGTGGTTGTTCGTTCCAAGACTGAGATTGAAAAGCTAAAAGGTGGTAAGGAACAAATTGTTATTACTGAGATTCCTTATGAAATCAACAAGGCCAATCTAGTCAAGAAAATCGATGATGTTCGTGTCAATAACAAGGTGGCTGGTATTGCTGAGGTTCGCGATGAGTCTGATCGTGACGGTCTTCGAATTGCTATTGAGCTCAAAAAAGATGCCAATACGGAGCTTGTTCTCAACTATCTCTTCAAATACACAGACCTGCAAATCAACTACAACTTTAACATGGTGGCGATTGACAATTTCACACCTCGTCAGGTCGGGATTGTCCCAATCTTGTCTAGCTATATCGCCCACCGTCGTGAAGTCATTTTGGCGCGTTCACGCTTTGACAAGGAAAAGGCTGAGAAACGTCTTCATATTGTGGAAGGTTTGATTCGCGTGATTTCGATTTTGGACGAAATCATTGCCCTTATCCGTGCTTCTGAGAACAAGGCTGACGCTAAGGAAAATCTTAAGATCAGCTATGATTTTACAGAAGAGCAGGCTGAGGCCATCGTTACCTTGCAATTGTATCGTTTGACCAATACGGATGTCGTTGTCTTGCAGGAAGAAGAAGCAGAGCTTCGTGAGAAGATTGCTATGCTGGCGGCTATTATCGGTGATGAGCGGACTATGTACAATCTTATGAAGAAAGAGCTTCGTGAGGTTAAGAAGAAGTTTGCGACTCCTCGTTTGAGTAGCTTAGAAGATACTGCGAAAGCAATCGAGATTGATACAGCTAGTCTGATTGCTGAGGAAGATACCTATGTCAGCGTGACCAAGGCAGGTTATATCAAGCGTACCAGTCCACGTTCTTTTGCAGCTTCAACGCTGGAAGAAATTGGCAAACGTGATGATGACCGTTTGATCTTTGTACAAGCTGTCAAGACAACACAGCATCTTTTGATGTTCACAAGTCTTGGAAATGTCATCTATCGACCAATCCATGAGTTGGCAGATATTCGCTGGAAGGATATCGGAGAGCATCTGAGCCAAACCATTACCAACTTTGAAACTAACGAAGAAATCCTTTATGTTGAAGTAGTAGATCAGTTTGATGATGCGACAACTTACTTTGCTGCAACTCGTCTTGGTCAAATCAAACGCGTAGAACGTAAAGAATTCACTCCATGGCGGACCTATAAATCTAAATCAGTCAAGTATGCTAAACTCAAAGACGAGACAGACCAGATTGTAGCAGTAGCTCAGATTAAACTGGATGATGTTCTCTTGATTAGTCGAAACGGTTATGCTCTGCGTTTCAATATCGAGGAGGTTCCTGTTGTTGGTGCCAAGGCAGCAGGTGTCAAGGCTATGAATCTGAAAGAAGATGACGTCCTCCAATCTGCCTTTATTTGCAATACCTCATCTTTCTACCTCTTGACCCAACGTGGAAGCTTGAAACGTGTTTCTATTGACGAAATTCCGGCAACCAGCCGTGCTAAACGAGGACTACAAGTCTTGCGTGAGCTAAAAAACAAACCGCACCGTGTCTTCTTGGCAGGAGCAGTTGCAGAGCAAGGATTTGTTGGTGATCTCTTCAGTACGGAAGTGGACGGGAACGATCAAACTTTGCTTATCCAATCTAATAAAGGAACGATCTATGAAAGTCGATTACAAGATTTGAATTTGTCAGAACGAACCAGCAACGGAAGCTTCATTTCTGACACGATTTCAGATGAAGAAGTTTTTGATGCTTATCTTCAGGAACCTTATAAAGAATTTGAATCTAAGAGATGATAAAAAACAATGAAAAGCTTTGCATTGAGAAATTTGTTGAGCTATATATTTAAGAATTGAATTTGACTATATATACAAAAACGAACAGTGCTGATTCCCAACTTATAGGGACTTAAGCCTGGTCGTTTTCTTGTTTTTAGTGGTATAGACCACTCTTTATTTGAATGTAAAAATATTAACATATGTTCAGTTATTCAATCTAGGTTAATAAAAAAATAATATTTTTTTAAGAAAACGATTGCATCTATAATATTTTTATGTTATACTCTTATTGTTTCAAGAAAGCGCGTTCAAGAAATAATTCGTACAAACATATATAGGAGTTTTTTATGTCTCAAAATAAACAAGATAAAGGATTTCGTTATTCTATTCGTAAACGTAGCGTTGGAGTATGTGGTGTTGCCATTGCAACATTTTTGCTAGGTTCTGGCCTTGTATTTCAAACAAATGTAGTAAAAGCAACAGAACCAAGCGTTGCTGCAGTTGCTGGTGAAAATATTGCTGCTCATAAGTCTGCAAGTCAGAGTTCGACTTATTATGATGCAGATGCTTCTAGAGCGGTTGACGGTAATCTAGATAATGTTTACAGACATCACTCAGTTACTCATACAAATTTTGAAGATCATGCTTGGTGGAAAGTTGATCTAGCAAAAGAAGAAGGTGTGGGAACTGTTCGTATTTACAATCGTGGAGACAGTAATGTAGGAGATCGTTTATCTAATTTTGATGTTATTTTGTTAGATAAAGATGGTAAGGAAGTAACTCGTCAACATGTTGATACCCTAAATAATCAACCAAAAGTTGATGTTCAATTCTCAGGAGTTAATGCACGATATGTAAAAATTGAATTAAATAAATCTAAAACTCCTCTTAGTTTGGCAGAAGTTGAAGTATATCGTGCTGTAAAAGAAGAAAAAGTAGTAGCAGATAAGAAAACAGAAAACAAAGTTAAAACAGAAAATAAAGATAAAAAAGATTATACTGCAGAGCTAAATAACTATTTATTTGGTTTAAATTATGATAAATTAAACATTTTGACTAGAAAAGGAGAAGCGTTAGAAAATTACACTAATACAAGCACAAAACAACAAGGAAATGAATTTGTGGTTGTGGAAAAAGTGAAGAAAAACCTTTCTAATGGTTCTGCAGATGTTGCCATTAATGGTAACGGAGATATCTTCTTAGGTGCTTTATTTAAAGCAAATCAAGACCTTCTAGAAAACAAACCACAACAAATTAGTTTAGATCGTAGCAAAGGTAGCATCAGTGTTGATTTACCAGGAATGGTAGGCGGAGATAGCTATGTAGATGCTAATCCAACTGCAAGTGGTATGCAGGAAGGTGTGAATACCTTGTTAAATCGTTGGCATGAAAAATATGCTGCGAAAAATCCTGCTCCAGCACGTATGCAGTATGAATCAACTTCTGCTTACAGCATGAATCAATTGAAAGCAAAATTCGGAAGTGATTTTGAAAAAGTCGGTGTTAATTTGAAAATTGACTTTGAGGCTGTGAACAAGGGTGAAAAACAAGTTGAAGTTGTTGATTTTAAACAAATTTACTATACTGCTAACTTTGATGCTCCAAAAAATCCATCAGATGTATTTGCTCCAGGAGTAACAGTTGATCAATTGAAAGCACGTGGAATTGATGGAAAAACACCTCCTGTATACGTGTCAAGCGTTTCATACGGACGTCAAATGTATGTCAAATTTGAAACAACAAGCAAGAGTACAGAGTTGAAAGCAGCGATCAATGCTGTTATCAAAGGGGTGCCTATTAAACCAGACTCTGAATGGGCACGTGTCTTGAAGAATACAACTGTAACAGTTTCAATCGTAGGTGGAAATGCTGATGGTGCTGCACGTGTTGTGACAGGTACAGTAGAAGATTTGAAGAAATTGATTCAAGAAGGAGCTACTTTCAGTACACAAAACCCTGCTGTTCCAATTTCTTATAAGACTGCATTCTTGAAAGATAATCAAGTAGCCACAATTCAAAGCAATACAGACTACATTGAAACTAAAGTGACTTCATATAAAAATGGTTACCTCAAATTACACCATAAGGGAGCTTATATCGCTCGTTACTATGTTTACTGGGATGAAGTAACTTATGATAAGGATGGAGTTGAAAGCATTCGCTCACGTCAATGGGAAGATAATGGTAAAAACAGAACTGCTGGTTTCCAAACTGAACTTCAATTTAAAGGAAATGTTCGTAATATCAGAGTGAAAATCCAAGAAAAAACAGGTCTTGTTTGGGAAAAATGGCGTACAGTTTACAATCGTACAGACCTTCCTCTTGTTCAAAAACGTACCATTGTTAACTCAGGTACAACACTAAGACCAAAATACGATGAAAAAGTTGAAAATAACTAATTTTTCACTTGTAAAAAGAATCAGTTTTAAGAGCTGGTTCTTTTTATTTCTAATATTCCTCCGTAATCAAAAATCAACAAAGACAGTCAATTATTTCTTATCAATCCATTGATTAGCATTCCAGTTTATCCTATCTATTTTTTGACTTTTGTATGTTTCCCTAAAAATGGAGTTTTAGGTCAGCCTTTTGAAGAAAAATTTTTAATGGGGTGAAAATTGGTAAATCTGAGCATAATTTCTTGTAAAAAATTCTAAAATCCTTTAAAATAAAAGAGTTGGAGGAATTTATGAATGTAAATCAGATTGTACGGATTATTCCTACTTTAAAAGTTAATAATAGAAAAATAAATGAAACATTTTATATAGGAACCCTTGGCATGAAGGCCTTATTAGAAGAATCAGCCTTTCTGTCACTAGGTGATCAAACAGGTTTAGAAAAGCTGGTTTTAGAAGAAGCTCCAAGTATGCGCACTCGTAAGGTAGAGGGAAGAAAAAAACTAGCTAGATTGATTGTCAAGGTGGAAAATCCCTTAGAAATCGAAGGACTCTTATCTAAAACAGATTCGATTCATCGATTATATAAAGGTCAAAATGGCTACGCTTTTGAGATTTTTTCACCCGAAGATGATTTGATTTTGATTCATGCGGAAGATGACAGAGCAAGTCTAGTAGAAGTAGGAGAAAAGCCAGAATTTCAAACAGATTTGGAATCAATTTCTTTGAGTAAATTTGAGATTTCTATGGAATTACATCTCCCAACTGATATCGAAAGTTTCTTGGAATCATCTGAAATGGGGGCATCACTTGATTTTATCCCAGCTCAGGGGCAGGATTTGACTGTGGACAATACGGTTACTTGGGACTTATCTATGCTTAAGTTCTTGGTCAATGAATTAGACATAGCCAGTCTTCGCCAGAAGTTTGAGTCTACAGAATATTTTATTCCTAAGTCTGAAAAATTCTTCCTTGGTAAAGATAGAAATAATGTTGAATTGTGGTTTGAAGAAGTATGAAGTGGACCAAGATTATTAAAAAAATAGAAGAACAAATCGAGGCAGGGATTTATCCCGGAGCCTCTTTTGCGTATTTTAAGGACAATCAATGGACGGAGGTCTATTTAGGCTTGAGTGACTCAGAGCATGGCTTGCAGACTGAGGCAGGATTAGTTTATGACCTAGCTAGTGTCAGCAAGGTTGTTGGGGTTGGGACAGTTTTTACCTTTTTGTGGGAAAAAGGTCAATTAGATATTGACAGACCCGTAACCGATTTTTTACCTGAGAGCGATTATCCAGACATCACTATTCGCCAGCTCTTAACCCATGCTACAAATCTTGATCCGTTTATTCCCAATCGTGATCTTTTAACTGCCTCAGAATTAAAGGAAGCGATGTTTCATCTCAACAGACGAAGTCAGCCAGCCTTTCTTTATTCAGATGTCCATTTTTTGCTTTTAGGCTTTATTTTGGAAAGAATCTTTAATCAAGACTTGGATGTGATTTTACAAGAACAAGTCTGGAAACCTTGGGGAATGAAGAAAACTCAGTTTGGTCCTATTGAGCTTGCTGTTCCAACAGTTAGAGGTGTAGAGGCTGGCATGGTACATGATCCCAAGGCTCGACTCCTGGGCAGACATGCAGGTAGTGCTGGTTTATTTTCGACTGTAAAGGATTTACAAATCTTTTTAGAACACTATTTAGCAGATGATTTTGCAAGAAATTTGAGTCAAAATTTTTCTCCTTTGGATGACAAGGAACGTTCTTTGGCATGGAATTTGGAAGGAGATTGGCTAGACCATACGGGCTATACAGGTACCTTTATCATGTGGAATCGTCAGAAGCAAGAAGTGGCTATTTTCCTATCGAATCGTACCTATGAAAAGGATGAGCGTGCTCAATGGATTTTAGACCGCAACCAAGTGATGGACTTGATTCGTAAAGAAGAGTAAGGAGAGACATGTCAAATAGTTTAAAAGGAACTCTATTAACAGTTGTGGCTGGTATTGCTTGGGGCTTGTCCGGAACGAGTGGCCAATACCTGATGGCACACGGAATTTCGGCTCTGGTTTTGACCAACTTGCGTCTTTTAATCGCTGGTGGAATTCTCATGCTCTTGGCTTATGCCACTGCAAAGGATAAAATGCTGGCCTTTTTAAAGGATAGAAAGAGTTTACTGTCTCTTCTTATTTTTGCTCTGATTGGACTTTTTCTCAACCAATTCGCTTATCTAACTGCTATTCAGGAAACCAATGCAGGGACTGCGACGGTGCTTCAGTATGTTTGTCCTGTTGGAATTTTGATTTATAGCTGTATCAAGGATAAGGTGGCGCCGACGCTGGGAGAGATTGTTTCTATCATATTAGCCATCGGAGGGACCTTTCTGATCGCCACTCATGGGCAGTTAGACCAGTTATCCATGACACCTGCGGGTCTGTTCTGGGGTCTCTTTTCTGCTCTGACTTACGCCCTGTATATCATTTTGCCCATATCCTTGATTAAGAAGTGGGGGAGCAGTTTGGTAATTGGTGTGGGAATGGTCATAGCTGGTTTGGTCGCCCTTCCTTTTACAGGGGTTCTACAGGCCAATATATCGACTAGTCTTGATTTCCTCCTTGCTTTTGCAGGCATTATCCTTATCGGGACTGTCTTTGCCTATACAGCCTTTCTAAAAGGATCCAGTCTGATAGGACCGGTCAAGTCAAGTTTGTTGGCTTCAATTGAGCCAATTTCGGCTGTTTTCTTTGCCTTCTTAATCATGAATGAACAATTTTATCCCATTGATTTTCTTGGTATGGCAATGATATTGTTTGCTGTAACTCTGATTTCGTTGAAAGATTTACTCTTAGAAAAATAAAAAGACTCTTTGTCCGTGACAGAGAGTTTTTGCGTGGTAATCTAATTGTTTTCAAGATAAAATTCAAAGCGTTCGCCTACATACTGACTTTTTACGTATTCAAATGCAGTACCATCCTCTAGGTAGGAAACCTGAGTCAAACCAAGAATAGCATGTCCTTTTTCAACTTCCAAATAGTGGGCAATTTTTTCTTTAGCAAGGCGAGCATAGATGGTCTGCTGTGATTTACCGATGCGGTAGCCATGTTTTTGCAAAGTTTGGAAGAAATGACTGGTGATTTCTTCTTTTTTAAAGTCCTTAATGAATTTTTCAGGAATAGAAGCAACTTCATAAACCAGAGGGACTTGGTCGGCATAACGGACCCGTTCCATTCGGATAATATTTTCCGTTGGAGAAATGCCTAACTTGGCAACTTCTTGCTCATTGGGAATGGTTTTTCTGTAGGAAATGAGTTGACTAGAGGGAACTTTACCTTGAGACTTAACAATTTCAGTAAAACTAGTTGTCCCTCGCATCTTTTCTTGTACACGTGTACTGGAAACAAAGGTGCCGCTTCCTACACGACGCTCTAAAACACCTTCTTCGACTAATAGAGATACGGCTTGGCGGAGGGTCATGCGACTGACCGCAAACTGCTCTGCTAAGTCTCGTTCACTGGGAAGTCTCTCCCCAATGGCCCAACGATGTTCGTCAATATCCTTTTTAATCTGATCATGGATTTTCATATAAGCAGGTAGCATATTTTTCACTTCATTTCTATCTTTTCTCTATTGTACCTCAATAAACTAGAAAAAGTCAATCTTCGCCTTGTTTAGTTGGTAATTCGCCCTTATTTGTGATAGAATATTGAAAAAAGATATTTCTTTTGAGAAAGGAAAAAGATGAGCAACATTTCAACTGATTTGCAAGATGTAGAAAAAATCATCGTATTGGACTATGGTAGCCAGTACAACCAGCTGATTTCACGCCGTATCCGTGAGATTGGTGTGTTTTCAGAACTAAAAAGCCATAAAATTTCAGCTGCTGAAGTTCGTGAAATCAATCCTGTAGGAATTATCCTTTCAGGTGGTCCAAACTCTGTATACGAAGATGGTTCATTTGATATTGACCCAGAAATCTTCGAACTCGGAATTCCTATTTTGGGAATCTGTTATGGTATGCAGTTGTTGACCCATAAACTTGGAGGAAAAGTTGTTCCTGCAGGTGATGCTGGAAATCGTGAATACGGTCAATCAACCCTAACTCACACACCATCAGCGCTTTTTGAATCAACACCTGATGAACAAACTGTATTGATGAGCCACGGCGATGCAGTTACCGAGATTCCTGCTGACTTTGTTCGTACAGGTACATCAGCTGACTGTCCATACGCAGCCATTGAAAACCCAGATAAACACATTTACGGTATCCAATTCCACCCAGAAGTTCGTCATTCTGTATACGGGAATGATATCCTTCGTAACTTTGCCCTTAACATCTGTAAGGCTAAAGGCGACTGGACAATGGATAACTTCATCGACATGCAGATCCAAAAAATCCGTGAGACTGTCGGTGATAAACGCGTCCTTCTTGGTCTATCAGGTGGTGTTGACTCTTCAGTTGTTGGAGTTCTTCTCCAAAAAGCGATTGGCGATCAATTGATCTGTATCTTCGTGGATCACGGTCTTCTTCGTAAAGGAGAAGCGGACCAAGTTATGGACATGCTTGGTGGTAAGTTTGGTTTGAATATCGTCAAAGCAGACGCTGCTAAACGTTTCCTTGATAAACTTGCTGGCGTTTCTGACCCAGAACAAAAACGTAAAATCATCGGTAACGAGTTTGTCTATGTCTTCGATGACGAAGCAAGCAAGCTCAAAGATGTGAAATTCCTTGCTCAAGGTACCTTATACACAGACGTTATCGAGTCTGGTACGGATACAGCTCAAACTATCAAGTCACACCACAACGTGGGTGGTCTTCCAGAAGACATGCAGTTTGAATTGATCGAACCACTCAATACTCTTTACAAGGATGAAGTTCGTGCCCTAGGTACAGAGCTTGGTATGCCAGACCATATCGTATGGCGCCAACCATTCCCAGGACCAGGACTTGCTATCCGTGTCATGGGAGAAATCACTGAAGAGAAACTGGAAACAGTTCGTGAGTCAGACGCTATCCTGCGTGAGGAAATTGCCAAAGCTGGCCTTGACCGTGATATCTGGCAATACTTCACAGTTAACACAGGCGTTCGTTCAGTCGGTGTTATGGGTGATGGTCGTACGTACGACTACACTATTGCAATCCGAGCTATTACCTCTATCGATGGTATGACTGCTGATTTTGCCAAAATTCCATGGGAAGTGCTTCAAAAAATCTCAGTACGTATCGTAAACGAAGTGGATCATGTTAACCGTATCGTCTACGATATTACAAGTAAACCACCTGCAACAGTTGAGTGGGAATAATCATCTAAGGACTAATTTATGTAGCTTAATGAGCCAGTATCTTTGGGTACTGGTTTTTACTTGTCTAGACTTTTTGGCTACTTGTTAAAACTGGGTTAATTTTCGACAGTTTATCAGTCATTATGCAAAGCATATACTCAATGGAAATCAAAGAGCAAACTAGGAAGCTAGCCGTGGGTTGCTCAAAACAGTGTTTTGAAGTTGTGGATAGAACTGACGAAGTCAGCTCAAAATACTGTTTTGGGGTTGCAGATGGAAGCTGACGTGGTTTGCAGAGATTTTCGAAGAGTATTAAAAGATTAGAATTGTCAAAACAATCTGTCTAGGCTTGATTTTATCCCTTATTTACTATAAAATGAGAAGGAAAAACGTCAAACTTTTATATTGCAAATAGGAGAAAACATGACAAAAACATTAAAACGTCCTGAGGTTTTATCACCTGCAGGGACTTTAGAGAAGCTAAAGGTAGCTGTTCAATATGGGGCAGATGCTGTCTTTATCGGTGGTCAGGCCTATGGCCTTCGTAGCCGTGCCGGAAACTTTACTTTCGAACAGATGGAAGAAGGTGTCCAGTTTGCGGCCAAGTATGGTGCTAAGGTTTATGTGGCTGCCAATATGGTTATGCACGAAGGAAATGAGGCTGGTGCTGGTGAGTGGTTCCGTAAACTACGTGATATCGGAATCGCGGCAGTTATCGTGTCTGACCCAGCCTTGATTATGATTGCAGCGACTGAAGCGCCTGGTCTTGAAATACACCTCTCTACCCAAGCAAGTGCGACTAACTATGAAACACTTGAGTTCTGGAAAGAACTAGGTTTAACTCGTGTCGTTTTGGCGCGTGAGGTTTCAATGGAAGAATTGGCAGAAATTCGCAAACGTACAGATGTTGAGATTGAAGCCTTTGTTCATGGAGCCATGTGTATTTCTTACTCTGGTCGTTGTACTCTTTCAAACCACATGAGTATGCGTGATGCTAACCGTGGTGGTTGCTCTCAGTCTTGTCGTTGGAAGTACGACCTTTACGATATGCCATTTGGGAAGGAACGTAAGAGTCTTAAAGGTGAAATTCCTGAAGAATTTTCAATGTCAGCCGTTGATATGTCCATGATTGACCATATCCCAGATATGATTGAAAACGGTGTGGACAGTCTCAAGATTGAAGGACGTATGAAGTCTATTCACTACGTATCAACAGTAACAAACTGCTACAAGGCAGCTGTTGATGCTTATCTAGAAAGTCCAGAGAAGTTTGAAGCTATCAAGCAGGACTTGATTGATGAAATGTGGAAGGTTGCCCAACGTGAATTAGCAACAGGTTTCTACTATGGTACACCATCTGAAAATGAGCAGTTGTTTGGTGCTCGTCGTAAAATTCCTGAGTATAAGTTTGTCGCTGAAGTGGTTTCTTACGATGATGCGACACAAACAGCAACCATTCGCCAACGGAACGTCATTAACGAAGGGGACCAAGTTGAGTTTTATGGCCCAGGTTTCCGTCATTTTGAGACTTATATCGAAGATTTGCATGATGCTAAAGGAAATAAGATCGATCGCGCTCCAAATCCAATGGAACTATTGACTATCAAGGTTCCACAACCTGTTCAAGCTGGAGATATGGTTCGAGCTCTCAAAGAAGGTCTCATCAATCTTTATAAGGAAGATGGAACCAGCGTCACAGTTCGTGCTTAATAAATATGTAGGGGACGAAAGCTTTCTAGTTGCTTTCCCTTTAATCCTATTTACTAAAAGAACATTAGGTTAAAAAAATATATTAATTTCCATCCGAGATTTCATCTCGGATTTTTTCATTATTTTTCAGAAAGACCTAGATAATAGACGGATTTATTACAAGTTTTTTCCAAAATTTTCTATATAATAGACTTAAAAATAGTAAAATTGTAAATAATTTTCATTAAACGCTTTCAATGTTAGTAAAAAGTTGACAAATCCAATTTTTAGGACTAAACTAAGTAAGTAAATTTTAATTAAAAGGAGAATTCGTCATGAATTTAACATTTTTCGGTCTATGTCTTGCCTGTATGGGTGTATCTCTTGGTGAAGGTTTGTTGATGAACGGTTTGTTGAAATCAGTTGCTCGCCAACCAGATATCATCTCAGAACTACGTAGTTTGATGATCCTAGGGGTTGCCTTTATTGAAGGTACTTTCTTCGTTACTCTTGTCTTTTCATTTATCATCAAATAAAAGAAGTATAAATTGAAAAAGGGAGGATTTTAGATGGAAGAAAGTATTAATCCAACCATCAATATTGGTCCTGTTACCTTTAATTTAACCATAGTAGTTTTGACTTTGTTGACTGTAGCACTTATTTTTGGCTTTATTTATTGGGCAACTCGAAATATGACTTTGAGACCCACAGGAAAACAAAATGTATTAGAGTATTTATTTGATTTTGTTGTTGGATTTACAAAATCAAACCTTGGTCCAATGATAAAGGATTATTCTCTCTTTTATTTCTGTTTATTCCTATTTATGGCCATTGCAAATAATATTGGCTTAATGGCTAGAATTCAGACTACAGATGGTGTAAATCTTTGGACCTCACCAACAGCAAATTTGTCATTTGACTTGGTCTTGTCTTTTACAATTATCTTAATGACACACGTAGAAGGAATTCGTCGTCGTGGAATCAAAAAGTATTTAAAAGCATTTGTAACACCAGGTTTTATGACACCAATGAATCTTTTGGAAGAAGTTACCAATCTCCTTTCACTTGCATTGCGGGTCTTTGGTAATATCTTTGCAGGGGAAGTGATGGCAAGTATGTTAGTCCTACTTTCTCATCAGGCCTTCTATTGGTATCCTATTGCTTTTGGAACAAATCTAATCTGGACTGCATTTTCTGTTTTTATTTCTTGTGTACAAGCATATGTATTTACATTGTTATCTTCAATGTACCTAGGAAATAAAATTAATGATGAAGAATAGAAAGGAGTAGTTTATGAATGTAACAGTAGGTGAATTACTTGGTGATTTTATACTAATCGCTGGTTCCTTTATTCTCTTGCTAGTCTTGGTTAAGAAATACGCTTGGTCAAATTTGACTAGCATTTTCGAACAAAGAGCAGAAAAAATTGCAGCAGATATTGACGGAGCTGAACAAGCACGTCAAAAAGCAGAAGTATTGGCTCAAAAACGCGAAGATGAATTGGCTGGTAGCCGTAAAGAAGCTAAGACAATCATTGAGAATGCGAAAGAAACAGCTGAGAAAAGCAAAGCTAGTATTTTAGCAGATGCTAAGCTAGAAGCAGGACGCTTGAAAGAAAAAGCGAACCAAGAAATTGCTCAAAATAAAGCTGAAGCTTTACAAAGTGTTAAGGGTGAGGTAGCAGATTTGACAATCAGCTTGGCTGGTAAAATCATCTCACAAAACCTTGACGGTCATGCCCATAAAGAACTCATTGATCAGTATATCGATCAGTTAGGAGAAGCTTAATGGACAAGAAAACAGTAAAGGTAATTGAAAAATACAGCATGCCTTTTGTCCAATTGGTTTTAGAAAAAGGAGAAGAAGACCGTATCTTTTCAGACTTAGCTCAAATCAAGCAAGTTGCTGAAGAAACAGGTTTACCTTCTTTTTTAAAAAAAGTGGCAGTAGACGAGTCTGACAAGGAAAAAACGATTTCTTTCTTCCAAGACTCAGTGTCACCTTTATTGCAAAACTTTATCCAGGTTCTTATCTACAATCACAGAGCAAATCTTTTTTATGATATTCTTGTAGATTGTTTGAACCGACTTGAAAAAGAAACAAATCGATTTGAAGTGACGATTACGTCAGCTCATCCTTTAACAGATGAACAGAAGAGTCGCTTGCTCCCTTTGATTGAGAAAAAAATGTCTCTCAAAGTAAGGAGTGTAAAAGAACAAATCGATGAAAGTCTTATTGGTGGTTTTGTCATTTTTGCCAATCACAAGACAATTGATGTGAGTATTAAACAACAACTTAAAGTTGTTAAAGAAAATTTGAAATAGAAAGTGGTGTTCTTTTGGCAATTAACGCACAAGAAATCAGCGCTTTAATTAAGCAACAAATTGAAAATTTCAAACCCAATTTTGATGTGACTGAAACAGGTGTTGTAACCTATATCGGGGACGGTATCGCGCGTGCTCATGGCCTTGAAAATGCCATGAGTGGAGAGTTGTTGATTTTTGAAAACGGCTCTTATGGTATGGCTCAAAACTTGGAGTCAACAGATGTTGGTATTATCATCCTAGGTGACTTTACAGATATCCGTGAAGGCGATACAATCCGCCGTACAGGGAAAATCATGGAAGTCCCAGTAGGTGAAAGTCTGATTGGACGTGTTGTGGATCCGCTTGGTCGTCCAGTTGATGGTCTTGGAGAAATCCACACTGATAAAACTCGTCCAGTAGAAGCGCCAGCTCCTGGTGTTATGCAACGTAAGTCTGTATCAGAACCATTGCAAACTGGTTTGAAAGCTATCGACGCCCTTGTACCGATTGGTCGTGGTCAACGTGAGTTGATTATCGGTGACCGTCAGACAGGGAAAACAACCATTGCAATTGATACAATCTTGAACCAAAAAGGTCAAGATATGATCTGTATCTATGTTGCGATTGGACAAAAAGAATCAACAGTTCGTACGCAAGTAGAAACACTACGTCAGTACGGTGCCTTGGACTACACAATCGTTGTGACTGCCTCTGCTTCACAACCATCTCCATTGCTTTTCCTAGCTCCTTATGCTGGGGTTGCCATGGCGGAAGAATTTATGTACCAAGGTAAGCATGTTTTGATCGTTTATGATGATTTATCAAAACAAGCGGTAGCTTATCGTGAACTCTCTCTCTTGCTTCGTCGTCCTCCAGGTCGTGAAGCTTTCCCAGGGGATGTTTTCTACCTTCACAGCCGTTTGCTTGAGCGCTCAGCTAAAGTTTCTGATGAACTTGGTGGTGGATCTATTACAGCCCTACCGTTTATCGAGACACAAGCAGGAGATATCTCTGCCTATATCGCAACCAACGTGATTTCAATCACTGATGGACAAATCTTCCTTGGTGATGGTCTCTTCAATGCAGGTATTCGTCCAGCCATCGATGCGGGTTCTTCTGTATCGCGTGTAGGTGGTTCTGCACAAATCAAAGCCATGAAGAAGGTTGCTGGTACACTTCGTATCGACCTTGCTTCATACCGTGAGTTGGAAGCCTTCACTAAGTTTGGTTCTGACTTAGATGCGGCGACACAGGCTAAGTTGAACCGTGGACGTCGTACAGTGGAAGTTTTGAAACAACCTGTTCACAAACCATTACCTGTTGAGAAACAAGTAACCATTCTCTATGCTTTGACACATGGTTTCTTGGATACTGTTCCAGTAGATGATATTGTTCGTTTCGAGGAAGAGTTCCATGCCTTCTTTGATGCTCAACATCCAGAGATTTTGGAAACCATTCGTGATACAAAAGACTTGCCAGAAGAAGCAGTCTTGGATGCTGCGATTACAGAGTTTCTCAATCAAACCAGCTTCCAATAAGAATAGAGGTGTCAGATGGCAGTATCTCTAAATGATATTAAAACAAAAATCGCCTCAACAAAAAATACTAGTCAAATCACAAATGCCATGCAGATGGTATCAGCTGCTAAGCTAGGTCGTTCTGAAGAAGCTGCTCGCAACTTCCAAGTTTATGCTCAGAAAGTTCGTAAACTTTTGACGGATATTCTTCATGGGAATGGAGCTGGTAGTTCAACCAATCCGATGTTGATTAGCCGTCCAGTTAAGAAGACAGGCTATATCGTCATTACATCAGACCGAGGTTTGGTTGGAGGTTATAATTCTTCTATTTTGAAAGCCGTTATGGAGCTGAAAGAAGAATACCATCCAGACGGTAAAGGTTTTGAAATGATCTGTATTGGTGGAATGGGAGCTGATTTCTTTAAAGCTCGTGGTATTCAACCACTTTATGAACTACGTGGCTTGGCAGATCAACCAAGCTTTGATGAAGTTCGTAAGATTATTTCAAAAACTGTTGAAATGTACCAAAATGAACTTTTTGATGAACTCTATGTCTGCTATAACCACCATGTCAATACGCTAACCAGTCAAATGCGTGTGGAGCAAATGCTTCCAATTGTTGACTTGGATCCAAATGAAGCGGATGACAGTTACAGTTTGACCTTTGAGTTGGAAACTAGTCGAGAAGAAATTTTGGAGCAGTTGTTGCCTCAATTTGCAGAAAGTATGATTTATGGTGCTATTATCGATGCTAAGACAGCTGAAAATGCTGCTGGTATGACAGCCATGCAAACAGCGACAGATAATGCTAAGAAAGTCATTAATGATTTGACAATTCAGTATAACCGTGCCAGACAGGCGGCGATTACACAAGAAATTACAGAAATCGTAGCAGGAGCTAGTGCCTTAGAATAGGCACTAGTCCAGCTCGTATGAAAATGAACTTAGGACCTAGTTAAGCTAGGGACCGACAGTATCTTATATAGAATAGGAGAAGGAGATGAGTTCAGGTAAAATTGCTCAGGTTATCGGTCCCGTTGTAGACGTCTTGTTTGCAGCAGGGGAAAAACTTCCTGAGATTAACAATGCACTTGTCGTCTACAAAAATGACGAAAGAAAAACAAAAATCGTCCTTGAAGTAGCCTTGGAGTTGGGAGATGGTATGGTCCGTACTATCGCCATGGAATCAACAGATGGTTTGACTCGTGGAATGGAAGTATTGGACACAGGTCGTCCAATCTCTGTACCAGTAGGTAAAGAAACTTTGGGACGTGTCTTCAATGTTTTGGGAGATACCATTGACTTGGAAGCTCCTTTTACAGAAGATGCAGAGCGTCAGCCAATTCATAAAAAAGCTCCAACTTTTGATGAGTTGTCTACCTCTTCTGAAATCCTTGAAACAGGGATTAAGGTTATCGACCTTCTTGCCCCTTACCTTAAAGGTGGTAAGGTTGGACTTTTCGGTGGTGCCGGAGTTGGTAAAACCGTCTTAATCCAAGAATTGATTCACAACATTGCCCAAGAACACGGTGGTATTTCAGTATTTACCGGTGTTGGGGAACGTACTCGTGAGGGTAATGACCTTTACTGGGAAATGAAAGAATCAGGCGTTATCGAGAAGACAGCCATGGTATTTGGTCAGATGAATGAGCCACCAGGAGCACGTATGCGTGTTGCTCTTACTGGTTTGACAATTGCTGAATATTTCCGTGATGTTGAAGGCCAAGACGTGCTTCTCTTTATCGATAATATCTTCCGTTTCACTCAGGCTGGTTCAGAAGTATCTGCCCTTTTGGGTCGTATGCCATCAGCCGTTGGTTACCAACCAACACTTGCTACGGAAATGGGTCAATTGCAAGAGCGTATTACATCAACTAAAAAGGGTTCTGTAACCTCTATCCAGGCTATCTATGTGCCAGCGGATGACTATACTGACCCAGCGCCAGCAACAGCCTTCGCTCACTTGGATTCAACAACCAACTTGGAACGTAAGTTGGTACAATTGGGTATCTACCCAGCCGTTGACCCACTTGCTTCAAGCTCACGTGCCTTGGCACCTGAAATCGTTGGAGAAGAGCACTATGCAGTTGCTGCTGAAGTAAAACGTGTTCTTCAACGTTACCATGAATTGCAAGATATCATTGCTATCCTTGGTATGGATGAGCTTTCTGATGAAGAAAAGACCTTGGTTGCTCGTGCCCGTCGTATCCAGTTCTTCTTGTCACAAAACTTCAACGTTGCGGAACAATTCACTGGTCAGCCAGGTTCTTATGTTCCAGTTGCTGAAACTGTTCGTGGCTTTAAGGAAATCCTTGATGGTAAACACGATCACTTGCCAGAAGATGCCTTCCGTGGGGTTGGTTCTATCGAAGATGTGATTGCGAAAGCTGAAAAAATGGGATTTTAAGAGGTGATCTATGGCTCAGTTAACTGTCCAGATCGTGACACCAGATGGTCTCGTCTATGATCACCATGCCAGCTTTGTATCAGTTCGAACTCTGGATGGTGAGATGGGAATCTTGCCACGACATGAAAATATGATTGCAGTTTTAGCAGTTGATGAGGTTAAGGTTAAACGTGTAGATAATGAAAATCACGTGAACTGGATTGCAGTGAACGGAGGTGTTATCGAAGTTGCTAATGGTGTTATCACAATCGTTGCTGACTCTGCAGAACGTGCTCGTGATATCGACGTTAGTCGCGCAGAACGTGCCAAACTTCGAGCAGAGCGTGAAATTGAAGAAGCACAAGACAAACACTTGATTGACCAAGAACGTCGTGCGAAGATTGCACTGCAACGTGCCATTAACCGTATTAATGTCGGAAAAAGACTATAAGAAA
>NZ_JAPVZM010000006.1:0-100584 GCF_041432335.1 Streptococcus sp. 20925_1_24
TTTTTTAAAACTTTTTTCATCAAGTGTTTCAACCGCAACATACCATAGTCCGTACGGGATTCGAACCCGTGTTACCGCCGTGAAAAGGCGGTGTCTTAACCCCTTGACCAACGGACCAGAGTTGTTGTTTTCAACTCTTACTATTATACCGGCTTTTTGTTTTTTGTCAACACCTTTTTTAAACTTTTTTTACTTTTTTGCATGAATTCCTAATGAGTACGGATGTCAAACTCTTTAAACACAATACGTAAGTCTCTTAACACTCTTTGACGCCCTCGGAAGCGTTCATCTCTTAAGACGCGTTCTAACTCTTCTTGTTGCTCTTTATTTTGTTTACCTCTATAATTTCTTAGTGTTTCATGAAAGAGATAATAATCGTCTAGCCAGAGTCCTCCCTCACTTATACGATGACTTATCTCACCCACTTCTTCATAAAGCTCTTTATCATATCTCCGTTTTTGACTTTCTTGTTTACGGAGATAATCTAGAATTCGATTCCGGAATTTTGTTTTGAAGTATTTACGTAAACGAGGAATATCGTCTACTAGCCCTTCTTCGCTACTAATCAATTCATGTAGGCAAATCATTCCCTCTTGATCCCAGTCCGATAACTCCCACAAATGAAGGTAATATTCATTTCTACTCTTATATACAATTCCCTGGACTTCTTTATACAATTCTTTAAGCATAATCTTCCCCTTTCTGTGTACAGTCTAACAAATTCAAAAACACTTTTAGCACATTTCATCCATTCTGCACCCTTTAGCTCCTCAACTGCACAAAAAAGAGAGGTCTTGCCTCTCTCAGGGTTATTTTTCATCATTCATTTTTGACTTTACTTCATCATAGGATAGTGCATGTGATTCTTCTTCTACTGTTTCAGGCATCTTTCCTGTTTCGTAAAGAGATTTAATTTGTGTACTATCCAATGTTTCGTATTTCAATAATGCTTCTGCAATCAACTTGTGAGTTTCACGATTTGACTGAATAATTTCAGCAGCTTTATTTCGTGCTTCATTCAATAATGAACGAACCTCTTCGTCAATTTCATAAGCTGTTTGTTCTGAAATTGATTTTTGAGAGCTTTGTGCACCAAACATGGCATGATTACCCTCATATTGTACCGGACCAAGTTTTTCACTCATACCGTACTCTGTAACCATTGCACGAGCCATCTGTGTAGCTTGTTCAAAGTCATTTGAAGCTCCTGTCGTTTGGACATTAAAGATGATTTCTTCAGCTACACGTCCACCCATTAAACCAGCCAATTGCTCTTTCATATCTTCTTTAGATAGAAGCATTTGATCTTCCTTAGGAAGTGCAATCATGTAACCACCTGCACGGCCACGTGGTACAATTGTAACCTTATGGACAACGCGGGCATTCGATAAGACTAGACCAACAATGGTATGTCCAGCCTCATGGTAAGCAACCAATTCACGTTCTTTTTGTGAAACTGTCTTATCTTTCTTAGAAGGACCAGCAATAACTCTATCTTCTGCTTCATCAATATCTGAGGCATCAATTATTGATTTATTGCGACGAGCAGCGACTAAAGCCGCTTCATTCAATACATTCTCTAAATCAGCACCAACAAAACCTGGAGTTTGTTGAGCAACTAATTTCAAATCTACATCTTCTGCTAAAGGCTTGTTCTTAGCATGAACTTTCAAGATTGCTTCGCGCCCCTTAACATCAGGACGGCCAACCAATACTTTTCTATCAAAACGTCCTGGACGCAAAAGGGCAGGGTCAAGTACATCTGAACGGTTTGTCGCAGCGATGACGATAATCCCTTCATTTCCCTCAAAACCATCCATCTCAATCAAAAGTTGGTTCAAGGTTTGTTCACGTTCGTCATTACCTCCGCCGAGACCGACTCCACGTTGACGTCCAACAGCATCAATTTCATCGATAAAGATAATAGCTGGTGCTGCTTTTTTGGCATCTTCAAAAAGAGAACGAACACGACTAGCTCCAACTCCGACAAACATTTCTACAAAGTCAGAACCTGAGATACTAAAGAATGGAACACCTGCTTCTCCGGCGACTGCTTTAGCAAGCAACGTCTTACCTGTTCCCGGAGGTCCCTCCAGAAGGACACCTGCTGGAATACGAGCCCCAAGTTTTGTAAATCGTTTTGGATCTTTTAAGAATTCAACAACTTCAACCAGTTCTTGTTTTTCTTCCTCAGCTCCAGCAACATCTGAAAATCTTACTTTAATATCTTCTTTATTTGCAGCTTTAGCCTTACTACGTCCAAAACTCATCGGGTTACGACTATTATTTCCTCCCATATTTCCCATCATAGAGAATAGGAAGAAGAATAGAATACCGAATGGCACAATGGATACAAGAATATTAATCCACATACCACTTGAACTTTCATGCTTAATAGTTACTGCCGCCTTATGGTCAGAAGCAAGCTTTTGCAATTCTGATACCGTAGTATCTGAAGGAAGAATAATACTTGAAAATTTCTCTACTGTTGTAGCAGATGGAGAAAAGAACTGAATGCCTGTTTCTTCTTTACTTGTTTTAGGATTTTTATAGACACCCGAAACCTCGATAACACTACCATTTGGTTGGTAAGTCAATTCTTTTACATTGTCATCGGTAATTTCTTTTACCAATTCTGTATAATTAATTTGCTCACTTTTCCCTGCAACACTACCTGTACTAAAATACTGATAACCTGTAACTAGGAGAAAAATAAGTAATAACCATAGAAAAGGATTTTTAATTAAACCATTATTTTGTTTTTTCATTAAAAATTGTTCTTTCTAATTTGAATACACTTCTTCTTTCAATACTCCAACATAAGGAAGATTACGATAATTTTCTTTGTAGTCTAAACCATAACCTACTACAAACTCATTTGGGATAGTAAAGCAGGTATAGTCTGCCTCAATTTCTACAACACGTCCTTCTGGTTTATCCAACAAGGTTGCAATGTTAACAGAAGCTGCTTCTCTTGCAATAAACATATCTCGCAAATTCTTCAAAGTTTGACCTGTATCAATGATATCTTCTACAAATAGAACATGTCTTCCTTTAATATCTTGAGTTACATCTTGCTTGATATTGATGACACCACTACTTGCTGTTCCACCATGGTAGCTAGAAACCATCATGAAGTCCATTTCAATATGTGTATCAATATGTTTAACCAATTCAGCCATAAAAGGAATAGATCCTTTTAAAATCCCAACTAAAATTGGATTTTTTCCTGCATAGTCCTTGGTTAATTGAGCACCTAATTTTTTAGCCGCTTCTGTAATTTCATCGTGTGAAACGAGGATTTTTTTAATATCGTTTTCTAACATTTTTTTACCTATCTATTTTTTCTATATAAAGTACAGTGTTCATTATATCATTTTTCGTGTTTTTACTCAAATTACTGGTCGCAATTCCCAAAATTGAGACAATTTCACCAAATTGCTCAATAATCAGAGCTGATTTTCGCTTTTCCATAGGGATTTTCAAATCAATAAATAGACGTCTGAGTTTTTTTCTATGCCCATTTTGAATCAAAACATCTCCTGTTTTTCGATGACGAATGTGTATGGATGTTTCGCGTGAAACAGGTATTTGTTGAATTGATTCACCTTCTAAAGGAAGTCCAAAGGAAAATAAATAACCTTGGTAAGATACCTGATTTTGATAGTGTAACACAAGTTCATCTTCCTTTTCATCAGACTGAGGACTGATTTTACAAATCTGAAACCGTTGGTACTCTTTTATCAATTCATAGCCATTTTTAAGCGGATGACGATACTGGCTTTGAGTTTTTAAAATTTGTCTAACTTCTTCAAACTGAGATTTTGTAAGATTCAAATCTGGAAAATGATTCAGATAAGTTTGCAGTAAAATTCTTTGTGTTGACTCAGAATAAGAAAATAACTGCTGTAAATTTTCCACATCAATATTGTGAGATAATTCAGTTATAGCTAAGTCATAATCTAAAATTTCATTGCCGATACTTAAGATTGCATCTCTAAATCGAGGATTTTCTTTTTCTAAATCTGGTAAATAAGAATTTCGAATACGATTGCGAAAATAATGATTTTCCTTATTTGATGTATCTTCAAAGTGAAAAATTTGTGGAAAGTCTTTTTTCTGAAAATGCAAGAAGGGGCGAATGATTTCTATCTCTCCGACTACTTGCTTCTCCTTAATTCCTGATAGATAGCGCAAACGAGTACCTCGAATCAAACGCATCAAAATCGTTTCCACCTGATCATCAGCATGGTGAGCAGTGACTAAGGCTGTCGCACCTGTCTTTTTCATGACCTCTTGAAAAAAATCATAACGAAAATATCGAGCACGGGCTTCTGAAAATTCACCTAAAAAATTGCTGACATAAATAGGAAGCTCTGCTTCAGCAGCTAACTTCCTTAATTCCTGTTCTTCCCAATCTGATTCTACTCTCTGCTTATGATTCACATGAGCTAGAATCAATTCAATTTCTAACTCTTTTTGATAAGTAGATAATACCTTAAATAGAAACATAGAATCTAATCCACCAGAAAGAGCTAGCACCACCTTAGTATGCTTTTTGAAATATCCCTTCTTGAGAAAATGATTTAAAAAATCTTGTTCTCTCATTTTAGAACCTCATAAACATCCTTGGCTATCTGAGAAATTGTATCATAATCAGAATTCTTAGTGAAAATAGAAAGAATAAATGGAGAATCTGCGTAGACAACACCCGTATCATGCTTAAATTCGTCCGCATCCCCAATTTTATGAGCTACCTTCACAGAAACACCTTTGGCAATTCGCTGATTATCAAAATCTGTTTTAGTCAAAGACTCTAGCACAAATCCATTTTGATTATAAATAGCTTCCATAACTTTCCCAGCCATTTTAGAAGAAATCAATTTTTCTTTTGGATCCCAATCATCTCCCATAATGGCAGACATCTTGGATTTGAATGTGGTATCAGATTGGTTTGAAATGTAATAACCCAATATATTATGAGCTACATTATCAGATTCTTTTGATACTTTTGTGATTAAGTCCTTGAGAGAGTACTCTTTATTATCCTCTTTTTTAGGAAGACTACCACTTCCCTCTGGTTTATAAGAACCTGGAAAATCATTGACTGCAGATACGTATTTTACAGTCGTATCTAACTGATAAAGACCCTCATTTATTTTTTCTTGCGCATAATAGAGATAAGGGAGTTTCAAAACACTAGCTGCATACATCTTTTCATCTTGATTGATACCAGCTTCTTTTCCAGTAGTCAGTTGCTTAACATAAATAGAGAATGAATCCTTATGATATTTTTCAGATAACATTTCTTGGACTTTACCCATCCGATTATCTTCTTCAGAAGTTGATTCCTTATCTACCCATCCAACCTGATCAATATGTAGAAATTCTCTTCCTTCTACAAACATGGTATTGTCGATTGATACCTGCGAATAAGCTGATAAGGATGATTTCACTTCTTTTAAATCATAAGGACTATTGTACAGTTTAAAATCAGATTCTAACCATACTTTTTTTATTGTTGGAGTTACCTCTGACTGATCATATAAAAATCGTTTGTCTGCAGCTATAAATTGATGGTTGGATAACTTAAATACCGGAATCCCTTGTTTATTTAAACGCCACTCGGTTATTTGGAAACTTGTTTTGGGAGTCAATTTCCCAGATTCCACTACTAAATCTTCATTCGCATAAACAGGAACCTCTCCATAAACCATGGGAGAACTTAATTTTTCTCTAAAATAAATACCAAAGTCAGATTGTGAAAGGTAATAAATTTCTTTCGAAGTATAGACGACTTCTTTTTCTGTGCTAACAACTTTTGAAATGGTCAAAAAACTTGGTAGCAACAAAATAATTAAGAATTTACGCATTCTTCCTTTCCTTTTCTTCTTGTAAACGCAATAATTGATTTTTATCAGCCAATTCTTCCAGCTTTTCATCTGATAAACTCAAAAATTGCTCTATTACGTCTAGTAAATTTTCCATTTTATCACCTTTGAAGTAAGTCAGGAATCGTATAAACTATTTCCCTCGACTTAGAATAATAGTACTTCGCTCGTGTATATTTGGCAGCATAATCCTCATCTTTCAACTTGGTAGCAAATGCTGTCTCCTTATCCTTTTCATCACTCAAAGTTTGATACTGAGTTTGCAAGTCTGCTAATTGCTGACGTCTTTGGAGTAATTGCTGATAACTCTGCGCTAAATTAAAAGTTGGCAAGATAAATAATAGCATAATCAAAATCAATACCCACCCCATAAAACGATTCCGTTTTTGTCGTTCTTTCATCAGGTAGCGACGACGTTGATATTCATTTTGGATAAAAGAATTATTCAATTGTACAATATTTTTAGACATTTTCTTCTACCCGTGTTTCACTGATAATTTCATACATGCCTGCTGCATCTTCTTTTTTTGTACTATCTTTCATCTCTAGTACTTTGACAAGTAGCAACTTATTTCCAAAACGAATTTCAACTTGGTCATTAACTTTCAAATCCGTTGAACTTTTGGCCAAGATTCCATTCACCTTGATTCTGCCTTTATCTGCTACTTCTTTTGCGACTGTACGACGCTTGATAATTCGCGATACTTTTAAATATTTGTCTAATCTCATCCTTATTACCTCAACTTATTATTGTACCATTTTTATCTATTTTATAGAAGAAAAATATCAAATGGAATTTTCTTTCTTCGACTCTTTTATTTCTAATAAACTTTCTCCAAAAATTAGCAGACCTTCTAAAATTTCATAATCTTTCTTATTTTGGACATCAAACACAAGCTCCATTAATCCCTTATTCTCAGTGATACCTGCTTTTAAGTTCGTTGCGGATAAAGCTTTAAAATAATCTTGAGCTAAAAACAGTCGTTGAGTGACTTTTTCAAATTGAACTGTAATCTTATTATCTTTTCTTTCCACACGTTGAACAAAGATCTTGTCCAAATATGACTTGACTAAACCAATCTCTAAAAGATAAGCAACCACATCTGGGTATTCTCCAAAACGGTCTATCAACTCCTCTTGTAACTCTTCATAATTGACACGGTTGTCAATTTGACGAATTTTTTTGTAAATTTCAATCTTATGTCGTTGGTCTGAAATATAAGTATCAGGAAGATAGGCATCAATTTGCAAAATCAACTCAGCATTCCCTTTAGTTCTTGTGTTAGTGTTAGCGTTAGCATTACCGTTTCGTTTAGCAATAGCTTCCTCTAATAACTGCGAATACAATTCAAAACCAACAGAATCAATGAAACCAGACTGGGATTTTCCTAGGAGATTCCCTGCTCCACGAATCGAAAGATCTCGCATAGCAATCTTAAATCCGGATCCCAATTCTGTAAATCCTTTAATCGCTTCTAATCTCTTCTCAGATACTTCACTAATTGATTTTTCTGGACGATACATGAGATAGGCATAGGCAATGCGATTGCTACGACCAACTCTTCCTCTTAATTGATACAAGGTTGACAAGCCCATATGATCTGCATTTTCAATAAACAAGGTATTGGCATTTGGAATATCCACCCCTGTTTCAATAATGGTAGTCGTCACCAAAATATCGTATTGTCCCTCAATAAAGTCTAATAGAGTATTTTCCAACTGGATTTCACTCATGCGACCATGAACATAACCAATCGAAGCCTCTGGAATCAACTCCTGTAATTCTGAAATCTTCTGGTCAATCGTGTCAACTTTGTTGTAAAGATAGTAAACTTGACCTCCACGCTCCATTTCACGCAAAACAGCATCACGAATGACACTATCATTCTTTTCCAAAACATAGGTTTGCACTGGATAACGATTAGTCGGCGGAGTTTCAATAACAGACAAATCTCTGATTCCCAGCATAGACATATGGAGGGTACGAGGAATTGGAGTAGCGGTCAAAGTTAGGACATCCACTTGTTTCTTCAGTTCTTTCAAGGTTTCCTTATGCTTGACACCAAATCGCTGTTCCTCATCAATAATCATCAAGCCTAAATCAGCAAACACAACATCTTTTGACAAAACACGATGGGTTCCAATCAAAATATCAACTTGACCGTTTTTTAATTTTTCAAGTGTTTCAGTCTGCTCTTTTTTACTTCTAAAGCGACTCAACACATCAATATTAACTGCAAAATTTTGGAATCGTTCCTTAAAATTTGTGTAGTGCTGTTGCGCTAAAACCGTCGTCGGAACTAAGACGACAACCTGTTTGTGATCATTGACTGCCTTAAAGGCTGCACGCATAGCAACTTCAGTCTTTCCAAAACCAACATCCCCAACTAAAAGTCGATCCATTGGCTGAGAAACCTGCATATCTCTCTTGATTTCCTCTACACTACGAAGTTGGTCATCCGTTTCAACATAAGGAAAGGCATCATCAAAAGCATGTTGATCTTCATCATCAGCTGAAAAAGCAAACCCCTTCAACTGGCTACGTTCAGAGTAGAGTTTAATTAAATCGTCAGCTATATCCTCTACCTGGTTCTTAACTTTTTGCTTGGCTTTTTTAAAATGACCGTCATTTAATTTATTGAGTTTTGGAGCTTTCCCATCACTTGAAACATATTTGGACAGTAGATGAATCTGTTCCACGGGGATGGAAATTTGATCCCCATTTTGATACTGGACACTTACATAATCGCGGTGAATCCCCTTGATTTCAATTGTTTCAATCCCTAAATATTGACCAATTCCATGAATGTGGTGAACAACGTAGTCCCCTTTTTCAAGTTCATTATAATCTTTTAAGCGCTCTGCATTTGAAACATGTTGTCTTCGAAAACGACGTTTTAATTTCTTTTGAAAAATCTCATGTTCAGTAATCACCAGAATTTTTTCATCTACAAAATGAAAACCATGTCTGAGATTACCCTCGATTAAGTTTACAGATTCTTTACAAATGCTTGACTTATCTCTAGAATCCAATTTAATCTGATATTCCTCTAACACATCCTCCAATGTTTTACTTCCCATTGAATTGCTAGACTGCAGAATAATGGTGTAATCCATTTTTTTATATCGTTCAATTTCTTCTTTTAGAAAAGAAAATTGATTGAAAAACTCCTGCATGGGATATTGATTAAATTGATAAACCTGGTCAAACTTGAGATTTCCTAACCCCTTTTGCAGATTAGAAAAAAAGGTCACTGGGCTTTGTTTTTTATAGATTTTCTCAGTATCCGCAAAATACTGCATATCAGAAAATGCTTTACTATTCTGTAACTCTTCTGTAAAGTATTGCGCTAGCTCCCTTTCAAAGACTTCATACTGATTCATCAATTTCTGATAATCATCAAAGAATATTGGTATGTCTTTTTCAATATAATCAAAAATAGTCCATGTCTTGTCATAACACAAAGATAAAAATTTCCGGGAATCAGAATGAATTTGTTTTTGGTGAAAACTTGAAAGAATTTCTTCTAAGTATGATTTTAAAATAGGTGATAACGTTTTTGAAATTTGTTTTTCTAAAGCTGACCGACCTCGTTGATAATCCTTTTCTCTCAAAATTATGTCGCTAGCTGGAAAGATAGTGAGTTCTGTCTGATTTTCTTTCGATAATTGTGTTTCGACTTCAAATAACCTAATACCATCGACTTCATCACCAAAAAACTCAATTCGGCAAGGTTCTAACTGGGATATTTCAAAAATATCTAAAATATCTCCTCGCAGACTAAATTCGCCTTGAGTTTGTACTTGTGTAACTTTTCGATAGCCTATCTCTTTTAACTGGTGGATAAGTGCGTGTTGGTCATATTCTTCACCAACTGCAATTTTTATAATGCTTTCTTTAAATCCAGTCGGAGAAGGTAAAAACAATCGACTTGCTGCAATATTACAAACTAAAATCCCTTTCTTAGACGGATCACTCAAAAAACGCAAGGCTTCAACCCGTGAGATGATTTTTTCTTGCGAAGACATCAAAAACTCTACCATAGGAGAGTCATCTACCAAAAATGGATAGACAAGTTCCTCACCCAAGATAGAGATAAGATCACTAACAAGTCCTTCTGCTTCTCCATAAGTTGACGTCAATAACACAATCTTATCTTCTTTTTCTAAACTGCTTGCAATTGCAAGAGCCTTAGTAGACGTTGATAAACCAAGTATTAGTTGTCTTTTCTTATCTGTTAAATTTTGATGCCATTTTTGGATCTGATCATTTTCTGAGAATAAATCTAATAAGGTCACCATTTATCCGTTATACCTCTGCATCGTTTTTTCAAAGTTTTTCTCTTGTAAATAGTAGTTTACAGAATCGTCAACCTTGTCAATAGACTGTAAAATACCGATATAATCATCCTTGTCAAAGGTACTCAAAACATGGTTAACAACTGACATTCCATTTTTAGGTCTTCCGATTCCAATCTTAACACGATTAAAGGTCTGAGTCCCTATATGTTGAATAATAGACTTGATACCATTATGACCACCCGCTGAGCCTTTTGCTCTTAAACGAATCTTTCCAACTTCCATATCAAGATCATCGTAAATGATGAGTAAATCTTCAATATCCAAACCATAATAAGTCAATAAAGCATGAACTGCTTTTCCACTTTCATTCATAAAGGTCGTTGGTTTGACAAGATAAATTTTTTCTCCATTTAGGAAAAAGGATGCTAGGTCAGCTTGAAATATCTTATCATGTGTAAAAGTGACATTCTGTTTCTTCGCTAGTTGGTCAATCAACATAAAACCAACATTATGTTTGGTTTCAAAATATTTATCCCCTGGATTTCCCAAGCCTACAAGTAATTTAGTCATTTATTTTTCCTTTCAAAAGCCAAAAGGGTTGGAATTTTTTTCCAACCTAATTGACACTATTTATTAAATTTTTAGACATTAAAGCGGAATTCCATGATATCACCGTCTTGGACGATATATTCTTTTCCTTCTTCACGCAAGCGTCCAGCTTCTTTTACAGCCTTTTCAGATCCGTATTTCACTAGATCTTCATATGACAGGGTTACTGCACGAATAAATCCTTTTTCAAAGTCTGAGTGGATAATCCCAGCTGCTTGAGGAGCCTTCATACCACGTTTGAAAGTCCAAGCACGAACTTCTTTTTCACCAGCTGTGAAGTAAGTTCCCAGTCCAAGTAAGTGGTAAGCTGCACGAGTCAACTTGTCAACGCCTGATTCTGTCAACCCAAGTGCTTCAAGAAACTCTTGCTTGTCTTCTTCGTCTAACTCAGAAATTTCTTCCTCAGCACGCGCAGAAATAACGACTACTTCAGCATTTTCTGTCGCTGCAAATTCACGAATTTGTTTAACATAATCGATAGAGTCAGGATCTGAAACCACATCCTCGTCCACATTAGCAACATAGAGCACTGGTTTAGTCGTCAAAAGGAAGAGACCTTTGACAACTTTTTGTTCTTCATCTGTAAACTCGATTGTACGAGCTGATTTCCCATCTTCAAGGACTGGTTTAATCTTTTGAAGAACATTAAACTCTGCTACTGATTCTTTATCTTTTTGCGTACGTGCCATCTTTTCTACACGCGCATAGCGCTTATTGACTGATTCTAAGTCAGCAAGAATCAACTCTAGGTTAATAGTATCAATATCTGCCAGTGGATCCACAAAAGCATCTTCACGTCCTTGCTCACGCATTACATTTTCATCATCAAAAGCACGAACTACATGAACAATCGCATCTACTTCACGGATATTAGCCAAGAATTTATTCCCTAGCCCTTCTCCTTTTGAAGCTCCTTTTACAATTCCTGCGATATCTGTAAATTCAAATGTTGTTGGAACTGTCTTTTTAGGAGTGATCATTTCAGTCAATTTTTGTAGGCGTTCATCTGGAACCTCAACCATTCCAACGTTTGGATCAATCGTCGCAAATGGATAGTTTGCAGCCTCTGCTCCTGCTTTTGTAATTGCATTAAATAGTGTTGATTTACCAACGTTTGGCAAACCAACGATACCTGCTGTTAAAGCCATATTTTCTCATTCTCCGTTTTCATTTCAATCCCTAATATTATAACACAAAAAGGGAAAACTTGCTAACCCTCTAACTAAGGGTTTTCAGTCAATAATTTTATTCATTTTTCGATCAAAATCATAGCGTCCCATCATGACAACATGGTCACAATTACTGCATTTGATTTTGATATCTGCCCCTACACGTGTAATTTCCCAACGATTTGCTTTTTTACCAGTTGACTTGATAGTACAAGCATGTGGTTTTTTCATCTCAACAAAATTTCCAACTTGATACATACTACTCTCCTTTTCTTTTTCGATTATATCATAAAAGAGGCGAGCTAGGCTCAACCTCTTTAACTTAATTTGTACGAACTGGTGTAATGAGCTGCATGAAGTCCTCGTCAGTATCTGCTGGCACAAGAGTAAATGGACGAACAGCTGAGATAAAGCTAATAGTCACCTTTTCGCTATTTAAAGCTTTAAGGGAATCAATCAAGTAAGTTGGGTTGAAACTAATAGTCAAATCTTCACCAGTAACCTGATCAGTATCGATTTCTTCGTTTACTTTACCAACTTCTGGAGAGTGAACATGGGCGCTAACAATCCCATCTTTAATTTCAAGTTTCACAGTACCATTTTGAGTAGCACTTGATAAAAGACGAGCACGCTCCATTGACTGGCGTAAATTTACCACATCAAAAGTAATAGTAGTGTTAAAGTCTGTTGGAATCAAGCGATCTGTATCAGGATAGTTTCCTTCTAGGAGACGAGTATAGAAGCTAATATTTTCGCTTCTAAAGAGGATTTGGTTATTGGCAAAGAAAATCTCTACAGTTTCGATATCATCTGTAAATACCGCTGAAAATTCGCGTAGAGAACGACTCGGAATCACGACATCAAAATCATCACTATTTTTCTCAAGCGTTAATTTTTTCTGGCTTAGACGATGAGAGTCTGTTGCCACTGTTTTTAGCTCCTTATGCTGACTCAATACAAAATGAACACCTGTTAAAATTGGACGACTTTCTTGTGTACTTGCAGCAAAAGCTGTTTCATTGATAATTTTCTTGAGTAATTTTGTTTCAAGAACTAAAGGAGTGCTTGCTGAAATTTCTTGGATTCGTGGATACTGTTCGCTATCTTTTCCTTTTAATGTAATTTCTGATTTGCCGCTGGTTAAAACAATTTGATTTTGTTCAATTTCTTTAAAATCAAGAGTCACATCAGGTAGGCTAGATACCACATTGATAAAGAAAGAAGCTTCAAGAAGGATCGAACCTAAAGAAGTAATTAATAGACCAGCATCTTCATTTTTTTGAGAAATAAAATTTTCAATTGAAATTTGACCATTTGAACCAATTAAAGTAACACCTTCATTGGTCACGTCAATTTTGACAGTTGATAAAATAGGAATGGCATTTTTAGAACTAATAGCTCTCTTAGTAATATTTAATGCTTGTAGAAATAAATTTTTATTAATTGAAAAATGAATCATGGATTCTCCTTTATTTATTTTTAGTATTAGAAGGATAATAGTAATAATAGAGTCTGTGAAATCTGTGGAAAACAGACTTTAAACAAGTCAGATCAAGTTTTTTGGCTTGTTTAAAAAATGTGGATAAAAAAGATAAAAAAGCGAAAGTTATCCACAAGTTATTTTATTTTCTTTTTGATTGATTCAATTTCTAAACGTAAATTATCGTCTTCATCAATCAAAGATTTAATTTTTGCATGGGCATGAATGACTGTTGTATGATCTTTTCCACCAAATTCCTTCCCAATTTTTGGAAGACTATTATCTGTTAGTTCTCTAGATAAATACATGGCTACTTGACGGGCTAACACAATATTTTGAAGGCGTCTGCTTCCCTTCATTTCTTTGACGCTAACACCATAAAAGTTACCAACTTCATTTTGGATTTTGTCAATTGGGATGACGAGCATTTGGCTAACATCTTGTTTGCGAGCTCTAATAGCTTCTGCAGCAATATCAATAGTGATATCCTTGATTTTTTTTACTCGGGCAATTAAAGTGATGTCGTTGATGGCTCCCTCAAGATCTCGAACATTTGAATCAAATTGCCCAGCTAGGTATTCTAGAGTATCACTTTGGAAATTGTAGCCTAAATGTTCCGTTTTACTTTGCAAAATGGCAATACGTGTTTCAAAGTCAGGGGGTGTGATAGTTTGTGTCAATCCCCAACTAAAGCGCGTGACAAGCCTCTCCTCGAGCCCTTCTAGATGTTTTGGACTACGATCACTGGTTAGGACAATCTGTTTTTGCTTGTCATGAAGGGCGTTAAAGGTATTGAAAAATTCTTCCTGAGTTGCAACTTTTTTTCCGCTGAGTGACTGGATATCATCGATTAACAAAAGATCAAGACTACGATAGGTTTTTTTAAATTTTTCCATTTCCCCAAGTCTTAGGTGATCAAGAAAGTCATTAATAAAGCTTTCAGCAGGTATGTATTTGACACGCGCATTTGGAATATTTTTTAGAATTTCATTTCCAATAGCGTTTAACAGGTGAGTCTTACCAAGTCCCGGTCCTCCATAGATAAAAAGAGGGTTATAGGTCAGAGCCAAATCTTCAGAGACAGCTAAAGCGGCTGATACTGCCCAAACATTTCCATCCCCTTGAATAAAATTATCAAAGGTATACTTTTCTTTTAACCCAGTATCTGAATAAGGAATAGATGCTAACTTTGGACTATAATCATAAAGAGTTGAATTTGTAGCTTCTTCAACTTGTGAGATAGTCGTATCTTGAGGTTTGGTGAAAATATAGTGGGGAGTAATCTCAGCATCATAAATTTCAAATCCAGCAACGACAATAATATCTTTTAGTTGTTTTTCCCAGACCATTTCCATTTCAGATCGTGGTAAAAATATAGTGGCAACATTTTCCTCTACCTTAATGAGTTCAGCTTGAATAGCATAGAAATCATACATGGATCGAGTCAGTCTTTCTTGAGCAAATTCTAAGATACGATTCCAAAATTGTTTTTCTTTCAATCCTTTCTCCTCCTTTACTATTTAAAAGTTTAATACTAGACCTATTTTACCATAGAGAACAAGAATTTTCCACAAGCTGTGAAAAATAATCCACAATGTTACCAAGTTTTATCCACAGGTTGGGGATAAAAGCAGAAACTTTTGATTTATTAAGCTTTTTATTAAAAAAAATAGTGGATAACCTTGTGAGATAAAAAAATAAAAGAACAGCCTTATTTCAGGCTGTTGATAATTCTACTGTATTCTTCTTGATTTGAAAAAGAAATAATGATTTTTCCACTATCTTTTTTAGACAGTTTAATCTCTACATCTAATCCGAGTAGTTTTTTTAACTGTTCTTCTTCATTTTGTATGAAATGATCATTTTTTTGCAGTTTCTTTTGTTTTTTCTCTGTCAGAAGAGCTTCTAACTTCCTTACAGAAATGTCTTCTTCTATAATTCGTTGAAAGAAATAGTCTTGTTGTTCCTTATTCAACCCAACTAGAGAACGCGCATGAGCTTGTGATAGTTTGCCATTTTCTACTTCTGAGAGGATAGCATCTGGCAAGGAAAGCAAACGAATGGAGTTGCTGATATATGGACGAGACTTGCCCATTTTATCTGCAATTTCAGCATGGGTAAATCCTTTCTCTACAAGAGATTCATAGGCGCGTGCTTCTTCTATTGGATTTAAATTTTCTCTTTGCAAATTTTCAATGATAGACTGGACCATCATCTCTTGATCTGAAAGCTGTTTAACAACAGCTGGGATAGACGTTAGACCAGCTAAAAGTGAAGCCCGATAGCGTCTCTCTCCTGCAAGGATTTCATAACCAATAACAGGAGATTGACGAACAATAATCGGTTGAATGACCCCATTTTCTTTGATAGACTGTGCTAGTTCATGTAGTTTTTCTCCATCAAATTCTTTTCGAGGTTGATAGGGATTTTTTTGTATATCCGTGATAGAAATCATTTCAAATTTTTCCATTATTCTACACTAACACATCTTTTCTCTTATGTAAAGCTTTCTTTACATAGATGTCAATTAAGATTCTAAATCGCCTGAACTCTTGTCAAGTTTAATAGATGTAGTTTCTTCTTTACCGTTACGATAGTAAGTTATTTTAATGGTGTCTCCGATAGAATGATTGTAAAGAGCACTTTGTAAGTCTGTTGATGAAGCAATCTCCTTGTCATCTACTTTTGTAATAACATCGTATTTTTCAAGGTGACCATTGGCAGGCATATTGCTCTGCACAGAACGAACAACTACACCAGATGTTACATTGCTTGGAATATTAAGTCTTCTAATATCACTTGTATTAATATTTGAGAGATTGACCATTTGAATTCCCAAAGCTGGACGAGTCACTTTTCTGTTCTTTTCTAACTGTTCAATAATATTGATAGCATCATTTGCGGGAATTGCGAAACCAAGTCCTTCTACAGATGTGCCTCCATTTGTGGCAATTTTACTTGAGGTAATTCCGATAACTTGTCCTTGAATATTGATTAGTGGGCCACCAGAGTTACCTGGGTTAATAGCAGTATCAGTTTGGATGGCTTTTGTAGAAATGGCTTGTCCATCTTCAGATTTTAAAGATACATTTCGATTGAGACTAGATACAATACCCTGAGTGACAGTATTAGCATATTCAGAACCTAACGGGCTACCGATGGCAATGGCAGTTTCTCCTACGGTTAACTTGCTAGAATCACCAAACTCAGCTACTGTTGTCACTTTTTCTGAAGATATTTTGACGACAGCAATATCAGAGAAAGTATCAGCTCCGACAATTTCTCCAGGTACTTTAGTTCCATCTGACAAACGAATATCTACTTTGCTGGCGCCATTTATAACGTGATTATTGGTGACAATATAAGCTTCTTTATCATTCTTTTTATAAATAACCCCAGATCCTTCACTAGAGATTTGTTGAGAATCTGTGTCAGTATCATCATTTCCAAATACGCTATTTTGTCTGTTTGCTGAATAAGTAATAACTGAAACAACAGCATCTTTTACTTTGTTAACAGCCTGTGTTGTTGAATTTTCGTTCTTATAGGCAGTCTGTGTAATGGTGCTATTGTTGTTAGAGTTGCTTACACTACTTTTTTGAGTTAGTTGAGCTATTGAAAAACTACCCAAGGCTCCACTAATAAAGCTAATGACGATAACGACTAATAATTGAAACCCTTTTTTGTAAAATGTTTTTAAATGTTTCATATTTGCCTCCATATTTTTAAATTACTGAAAGTATAAACTGACTAGCTTAATTATAACTTAAATACAAAAGTTTTTCACAGATTGTGGATAACTTTCTAAAATCTGTGGTTTTCTCAGTTAAAATTAACCTTTTATTTTGTGAATAAGATGTGAAAAAATAAAGAATATGTTAGAATAGAGTCATGAAAATTAAAGTTGTAACAGTTGGGAAACTGAAAGAAAAGTATTTAAAAGATGGTATTGCAGAGTATTCAAAACGAATTTCTCGATTTGCTAAACTTGAAATGATTGAGCTAGCAGATGAAAAAACACCAGATAAGGCCAGTGAGTCAGAAAATCAAAAGATTTTAGAAATAGAAGGTCAGAGAATTTTATCAAAAGTTGGTGACCGTGATTTCGTTATTGTGTTGGCTATCGAAGGGAGAACTTTCTCCTCAGAAGAATTTAGTAAGCAGTTAGAAGAAGCTCCTATAAAAGGATTTTCTACTCTTACCTTTATTATTGGAGGGAGTTTAGGATTATCATCAGCTGTAAAAAAGAGAGCTAATCTTTCTGTCAGTTTTGGTCGCTTAACCTTGCCCCATCAGTTAATGAGACTAGTTCTTGCTGAACAAATTTATCGCGCTTTTACGATTCAGCAAGGCTCCCCCTATCATAAATAGAAAATTGACTTTTAATTGAATTTTTGGTAGAATAATTGTGTTAGGTCTCATAGCTCAGCTGGATAGAGCATTCGCCTTCTAAGCGAACGGTCGCAGGTTCGAATCCTGCTGGGATCAATATAGTAGCAAAGCTGGGAATTTTCCCGGCTTTTTTCTTAAAAAAGTACACTTGAGGAGAAAAAAATGACAGTTGAGAGAATTTTATCTAAAATGAAATTCCATTTTGTATAATGGTTTTTGTAAGTTAGCTTACAAGAAAAAACATTTTAGGAGATTTTATTATGAAAAACACAGTTAAATTGGAACAGTTTGTAGACTTGAAGGAAAAAGACTTGCAAAAGATTAAAGGTGGGGAAATAAGAAAAACAAGTAATAGTTTACTTAATTTCTTTAAAAGAAGATAAGGAAGTGTCAGAATGAATTTTTTCTTAGTAGTAGATTTTATATTATATTTTTTTATTATTAGTCATAGTTACCGTTTAATTTGTAAAGGCCAAATAAAAGCAAAGGAACTATATTTTTTTGGTATCTATACATTACTAGTAGAAGCAGTACTTGAACTTCCTTTTTACCTCCTATATTTAGATGGGTTAGGGATTGCAAGATTTTTATTTCCTTTGGGATTATATTTCTATTTTCGATGGATTAAACAGTATGAGAGGGATAGAGGACTATTCTTAAGTTTACTACTATCTCTTTTATATGAGAGCACTCATAACTTTCTGTCTGTAACTTTCTCCTCTCTAACAGGAGACAATTTTGTTTTACAATATCATGATCCATTCTTTTTCGTTGTAACGGTGTTGACTTATGTCGTTATCTTTAAAATCATTCATTATTTCCATTTGGAACTAAACTATTTTGACAAGGACTACCTTTATCCTTTCTTGAAAAAAGTATTTTTTGCTTTACTACTGTTACATGTTGTATCTTTCGTTTCAGATATGGTAAGTACGATTAAACATTTGAATAGTTTTGGAAGTATTTTGTCATCTATTGTTTTTATCTCGTTACTTTTGACCTTCTTTGCAATGAATTCGCATAAAGAACAAATGGAGAAAGAGATTGCGTTGAAGCAGAAGAAATTTGAACAGAAACATTTACAGAATTATACAGATGAAATTGTCGGTCTGTATAATGAAATTCGTGGTTTTCGACATGACTATGCTGGGATGCTTGTCAGCATGCAGATGGCAATTGACAGTGGTAATTTACAGGAAATTGACAGAGTTTACAATGAAGTTTTGGTCAAAGCCAATCATAAACTGCGTTCAGATAAGTATACTTACTTTGATTTGAACAACATAGAGGATTCAGCTTTACGAAGTTTGGTTGCACAGTCAATTGTCTATGCTCGAAATAATGGTGTAGAGTTTACACTGGAAGTAAAAGATACGATTACCAAGCTCCCAATTGAACTATTGGATTTGGTTCGTATCATGAGCGTTTTATTGAACAATGCTGTTGAAGGATCAGCTGATAGCTATAAAAAGCAGATGGAAGTAGCAGTTATTAAGATGGAAACTGAAACAGTTATTGTGATTCAGAATTCATGTAAAATGACGATGACTCCTTCAGGAGATCTATTTGCCTTAGGATTCTCTACTAAGGGAAGAAATCGCGGAGTAGGATTAAATAATGTGAAAGAACTACTAGATAAGTACAACAATATTATTTTAGAAACAGAGATGGAAAGCAGTACATTTAGACAAATCATTAGATTTAAGAGGGAATTTGAATGAAAGTTTTAATTTTAGAAGATGTTATTGAACATCAAGTGAGATTAGAGAGAGTATTAGACGAAATTTCGAAAGAATCGAATATTCCAATATCATACAAGACAACAGGAAAAGTCCGTGAATTTGAAGAATACATTGAAAATGATGAAGTAAATCAGCTTTATTTCCTAGATATCGATATTCATGGAATTGAGAAAAAGGGATTTGAGGTTGCTCAGCTCATTCGTCATTACAATCCTTACGCTATTATCGTCTTTATCACCAGTAGATCAGAGTTTGCGACTTTGACCTATAAATATCAAGTATCAGCCCTAGATTTTGTTGATAAGGATATCAATGATGAGATGTTTAAGAAGAGAATTGAGCAAAATATCTTCTACACGAAGAGTATGTTACTTGAAAATGAAGATGTGGTAGATTATTTTGATTATAATTACAAGGGAAATGATTTAAAAATTCCTTACCATGATATTTTGTATATTGAGACAACAGGAGTCTCTCATAAATTGCGCATTATTGGTAAGAATTTTGCCAAAGAGTTTTACGGTACCATGACAGATATTCAGGAAAAGGACAAACATACTCAGCGATTTTATTCTCCTCATAAGTCATTTTTGGTAAATATAGGCAATATCAGAGAAATTGACCGAAAGAATCTAGAAGTTGTTTTCTATGAAGACCATCGCTGTCCTATTTCAAGATTAAAAATTAGAAAATTAAAAGATATTCTAGAGAAAAAATCTCAAAAGTGATTGACAATTAGTAAGAAATTGATATAATGGTTATATCTGCTACAGATAGAAGGTCCGTTGGTCAAGGGGTTAAGACACCGCCTTTTCACGGCGGTAACACGGGTTCGAATCCCGTACGGACTATTTTATCCGCCATAGCTCAGTTGGTAGTAGCGCATGACTGTTAATCATGATGTCGTAGGTTCGAGTCCTACTGGCGGAGTATAGATAAAAGGGAACACAACTGTGTTCCTCTTTTTGTATCAATTTGTATCACCAAGCATTTTCATAAGGAAGTCTGTTATTTCTTGAGGACTTTCTTTTTTTCCGTGTGCAATCCAAGTTTGACAAACACCAAAAAGTGCATGAGTTAGATAGATGCTACTATATTCTAATTCAGTGGTATTTAGATTTAGTTGCATAAAGCGTTTTTGTAAATCCGTACTAAGCATGATATGAAGTTTATTTCGTAAGAAATTTTGGATTTCTTTAGTCCCATTTTCAGAAAGAAGGGCAGCCAGAAGTGGTTCTGACTCTAGATATTCAAATACTTCTAAAATAGCGTCTCTTTTGTGATGAGCATGTTTTTGAAAAATATATTCAAATGTATGGAATAGCTTGCTTTGATAGTGCTCAATCATATCATACTTATCCTTATAGTGAGTATAGAAGCTGGAACGACTAATTCCAGCTTTGTCTGCTAACTTGACAGTAGAAATTTGATCAAATGGTTGTTCAATCAGTAATTGTACCATAGCATTTTCAATAGTTCTTTTTGTTTTTAAGCGTTTGTTACTTTCTTGCATATTTCCTCCTTGTAAACAAATTAGACTATATGTCTAAAAATGAATTTTTTATCTTGTAATTTAGATTTTTTAATGTATAATCTATTATATCAAAATTTTAGACAATATGTTTAAAAAAGGAGAAGCTATGTTTAAAGAATGGAAAGCAATTTTTAAAAAACCAACCTTTATTATTGTCATGATAGGGATTTCTCTTATTCCAGCTCTGTACAATATCATATTTTTGTCATCAATGTGGGATCCATATGGGAAATTGTCTGACTTACCTGTGGCAGTTGTCAATAATGATAAAGAGTCTTCCTATAATGGTAATACGATGTCTATAGGAAAAGACATGGTGTCAAATTTAAAAGAAAATAAAAGCTTAGATTTTCATTTCTTAGATGAAGAGGAAGGTAAGAAGGGCTTGGAAGATGGCGATTACTATATGGTAGTGACTTTACCAAGTGATTTATCTGAAAAAGCAGCTTCGATTTTAACGGATCATCCAGAGCAAATGCAAATCGATTATCAGACTTCAAGTGGTCATAGTTTTATTGCCAGCAAGATGAGTGATTCTGCGATGACACAATTAAAGCAGAATGTTTCTACCAATGTAACCGAGACCTATACTAAAGCTTTATTTGATAAGATGGTCGAATTAAAAGATGGTATGAGTCAAGCAGCTTTTGGTAGTGAAAAATTAACTGATGGAGCGAATCAATTAGTGACAGGAAGTAAAACATTAACTACTAACCTACACTCTTTAGCAGATTCAAGTTTAACATTTTCAAATGGAACGGAGCAGTTTACTAAAGGATTATCTGCTTATGTTTTTGGTGTTGAACAACTTCATCTTGGCTTAGGGAATTTTAATAGTGGCTTAGTTACATATGCTGGTGCAGTGAGTCAATTAGATAGCGGGTTAGGTCAATTATCTTCTAAAAGTCCTGAATTAGTAAGAGGAATCAATCAATTATATACTGGTGTAGAATCCTATACTGGCGGTGTTTCTCAGCTCAATACTGGTCTTAATCAATTTTCATCTGGTGTTAGTGCCTATACAAATGGAGTGGGAAATCTTGCAACAGGAGCCAATCAGTTATCTAGTCAATCAGCTACACTTCGAATGGGGGTGGAGCAATTAAGTGAAGGGATTCAACAACTTTCTAGCAAGTTAGATGCTTCGTCTGGGAAAAAAGATCAAATTAATCAATTATCTTCTGGTCTAAATCAGTTAAATCAAGTTATTCAAAATATTGATGTTGGAGATACAAAACAATTAGATTCTGTTTTATCAAGTATGGTATCTCTTTCTAATCAAATGTTAGTAAGTGCTCAGTCTGATAAAGCGACTACATTAGCTAATATTCAATCGACAGCAGCTTATCAATCATTGACAAGTGAGCAACAAGCTGAGATAAGCGCTTCTGTATCTCAAAATTCGACTGATAGTATTCAATTGGCTCAGTCAATTATAGCTTTAGTACAAGGTTTACAGGGAAGTTTGGAAAACTTACAAAATCAATCTTCAAATCTTTCGACATTAAAAAATCAAGCTAATCAAGTATTACCGCTTGCTTCTACTTCTTTGACAGGATTGTCAAGTGGATTAACAGAAATACAAGGAGCTGTTACTAGCAAATTAGTTCCTGACAGTCAGTCGATTGCATCAGGTGTAAAGGCATATACTATAGGTGTTGATAAAGTTTCTCAGGGCGCAAGTCAACTAAGTGAAAAAAATGCCAACTTGACAGGTAGTTTGGATCAACTAGTTTCAGGCTCAAACACCTTGACACAAAAATCTTCTAACTTGACAGCAGGAGTTGGTCAATTAGTTGAAAAAACTCCAGAATTAGTGTCTGGTATTGAAAAATTATCAACTGGCTCCAATCAATTGAATCAAAAGAGTCAAGAATTGATAGCAGGAGTTGATAAATTGCAGTCAGGATCGGGTCAATTAGCTGACAAATCAAGTCAGTTACTTTCAGGTGCTTCTCAATTAGAAAGTGGAGCTAATAAATTGGCAGATGGAGCTGGGAAACTAGCAGAAGGTGGAACAAAGTTAACTTCTGGATTGGAAGGTTTACAGATAGGAGTTGCTTCTTTGGGACAAGGATTAGGTAATGCTAGTGATCAACTCAAGTCAGCATCAACAGAATCTAAAAATGCAGAGATTTTGTCAAATCCTCTCAGTCTCTCCAAAACTGACAATGACCAAGTTCCTGTAAATGGAATTGCAATGGCTCCTTATATGATATCAGTTGCTCTCTTTGTTGCAGCAATATCAACGAATATGATCTTTGCGAAGTTGCCTTCAGGACGTCATCCGGAGAGCCGTTGGGCTTGGTTGAAATCTCGAGCTGAAATAAATGGTATTATAGCTGTTTTAGCAGGAATTTTGGTATATGGAGGAGTTCATCTTATTGGTTTAACTGCAAATCATGAGATGAGAACATTTATTCTCATTATCCTAACAAGTTTAGCATTCATGTCTATGGTGACCTCTTTAACAACATGGAATAGCCGTATAGGAGCTTTCTTTTCTCTTATTTTGCTTTTATTACAGTTAGCATCAAGTGCAGGTACTTACCCACTTACTTTGACAAATGATTTCTTTAGAGCCATTAATCCCTGGTTACCAATGAGTTATTCAGTTTCGGGATTACGACAAACAATTTCTATGACAGGAAATATTCATCATCAAGTCATTTTCCTTGCTGTGATATTAGCCCTATTTACTGGTTTAGGTATGCTAGCCTATCGACCTAAGAAAATGGAAGAAGATTAAAAAAATCGACCAACTGGTCGATTTTTTTATATCTTAGATGACTTTCGTTTGTGATTATAGATTCCAAATAGTAAAAGAGAAGTAAAGGAACAGATTGCTCCAACAACAAACCCATTAGGAATGAAGGAAAGTGTAATAGTTCCTTTTCCCTTGGGAATGTCAACTTTCATAAAGCCAGTTTGAGCTTGTTTAATTTCTATTTTCTTACCATCTTGGTAGGCAGACCAGCCTTTGTCATAAGGAATGCTGAAGAAAATAGATGTATCTTGTTGGACATCATATGTAGCAAAAACCTTGTTTTTAGAAGTTGATACTGTTACAGGCTGTTCTTTAATTTTTTGAATTGCCTCGGTGAAAGTTTTGGTATCTAAACGGTAGAAGGTAGGAGATTCAAATGATACTTGTGAATTTCCAGGGAAACTAACATGAATATTGAAAGTTTTTTTCTCTTTAGTATATCCTAGATTAAAGAAGGAGAAGACATTATCAGTTGTAAAAGTCTTTTTTTCACCATTTACAAGGATGTCAACCTTCTTTTGTTTATCATTAGAAAAGTGAAGGTTTGTGAAAGAAAGATAAATTTGGCTGTTTTCTGGTACTTCAATTTGATACTGGATTGCTGCATCCTCATTTGAAGAACTTGTAACACTAATCAAATCATCAGTATTTTCTGTTTTGTCATAAGGGATTGGAGAAAAATAATCAAAATCGACGTTAGCAAGTTGATTTAAAAACGAGGCTTGATTATCCAAAGTGTGTTCATTGAACTTGACATCATTGTAAACAGATTGACTAGCAAAGGCAATCGGAAGAGAGAATTGATTTTCATATAGGGTAAGATTATCTTTTTGATAGATATCTTTAAAACCATACTTATCAATAGGACTGTCTGAGATATTGTACTGGATGCCAAATAAACTATCAGCCAAAATACTATTATTTGCATAGCGTAGATTGAGATTAGTCCCAGAGGATTTAAATCCAAGTTTATCCAAAGTAGAGCTTGCTGAACGATTTCGAACAGATGAAAATTGAGAGATTCCATTGTAGTTGAATTTCATACTGTCATTTCCTGTCTGAGTTTGTAGTTTTTCAGTACGAGTAAATTGATTTCCAATATATGTTGAGAAAGATTCCATAGCTGGGATATCTCGATTATATGCACTTCGAGAAGCAAAACCCCATTCTTTAGCAATTCCGTCCATTTGAGATGAAGCATTTAAACTTATTTCAACCATTATAAATAAAGAGATTAGAATGGTAAACAGATTTACAGAGATAAACTTTTTGATAACTGCAAGGAGTAAAAGAGAATAGACAACCAAAAATTCAAGAGTAAGCAGAATATTCAAATCTGTTAAAAAAGAATAATGCGATTTTAGATAGATGGTAGCTAAAAATCCTGTTACTAGAAGAAAAAGCGAAACTAAAAAATTCCAGACTTTAAGTTCTTTCAGACGCTTTAAGACTTCTGCTGCTGTGTAAATTAACAAGGTAGAGAAAATCCAAGCATAGCGATGTAAAAACATGTTTGGAGTATGCATGCCTTGCCAAAATAAATCAAGAGCTTCAATATAAAAGCTTGCAATTAGAAATGCAAAGAAGATTGCATAGATAAGTTTCACGTGAAACTTAATAGATTTCAGCGTAAAAAATAAAATGGTCAAAATAAAGGGAAGTAGTCCAACAAAAATCATTGGGATGGCCCCATACTTTGTTGTATCAAAGGAACCGATGAATTGCTTAGCAAAGAGATCAAGATACCAGCTACTTTCAGTTTGAAACTTTGTAACTTCAGTTAATTTTTCTCCATGTGTCTGTAAATCAAACAGAGTAGGAAGAGTCAGAATCAAACTAGCCATACCAGCTAAAACGGAGGTGATTATGAAATCAAGAAAAGATGATTTTCGGGTTTTAAAGTCCCAAGAAATTTGACAGAGATACCAGAAAATAAGAAACAATGCTGTCATATAGCCAAAATAATAGTTTTGTATAAATAAGATTGACAGACTTGTAAAGTACAATAGGAATTTCTTTTCAGTGATGAGTAGCTGTAAACCAGTTATAATTAAAGGAATCAAGATAAAAACATCTAGCCAGGTTTTTATCTCTAATTGACTGACAGTGAAACTCATCAGAGCATAGGAAGTAGATAAAGCTAGTTTTAAAGGATTAGGAATCGATTGAAATAATTTATTTAAACTAAAGTAAGTTGACAAACCAATCAATCCAAATTTTAAGAGAGTTGTCAGATAGACAGCATCTGGCATATTCGACAGATTAAAAAAGTAAACTAGAGGTGAAAGGAAACTTCCCAAGTAATAACTAGATAGGGCATAGAAATTCAATCCGAGGCCACTTGTAAAGGTGTAAAATAGACTACCATTTCCATGTAGGATATTTCGTAAAGCTACATCAAAAATAACGTATTGATGAAAGCCATCTCCTAATAATGGAGATGTATCGCTATTCAAGTAGATACCTTGAGATAGATATACTCCTATCATAATGATTATGGGAATGATGAAAGAAACAAAATAGGTCCAATATGTTTTAAAAAATAATTTCATGTTACCTCATAAAATGTTAGAAAACTCAGCTGGTTAACCCAACTGAGTTTTGAATTTTTTTAGTCTTTCCAAAGTTCTTTAACTTTTGCTTGTACTTCTGCATTCTCTAGGAATTCATCATATGTTTCATCGATACGGTCAATGACGCCATTTTTAGACAAGACAATGATATGGTTGGCTAGAGTTTGGATAAACTCGTGGTCATGGCTGGCAAAAATGATTGATTCTTTAAAGTTTTTCAATCCATCATTCAAGCTTGAGATAGATTCCAAGTCCAAGTGATTGGTTGGATCATCAAGTACAAGGACATTTGATTTTAAGAGCATGAGTTTTGAAAGCATGACACGAACTTTTTCTCCCCCTGACAAGACATTTACAGGTTTGTTAACTTCATCTCCAGAGAAGAGCATACGGCCGAGGAAGCCACGTAGGAAAGTATTGTCATCTTCTTCTTTACTTGCGAATTGACGCAACCAGTCAAGGATTGACTCTCCTCCTGCAAAATCTGCTGAGTTATCTTTTGGCAAGTAAGAACGGCTAGTAGTTACTCCCCACTTGACAGTTCCTTCATAGTCAATGTCTCCCATGATTGCACGAATTAATGCAGTCGTTTGGATGTCATTTTGTCCAATAAGCGCTGTCTTATCACCTGGACGCAAGATAAAGCTGATATTATCTAAAATAGTCTCACCATCAATCTTTACAGTTAGATTTTCTACTGTCAAGAGATCATTACCAATCTCACGTTCCGCTTTAAAGTTGATAAATGGATATTTACGACTAGATGGTACAATTTCTTCAAGTTCAATCTTATCAAGCATTTTCTTACGTGATGTTGCTTGTCTTGATTTAGAAGCATTGGCAGAGAAACGAGCTACGAATTCTTGCAATTGTTTAATTTTTTCTTCTGCTTTAGCATTACGGTCTGCTAGCAATTTAGCAGCGAGTTCAGAAGATTCCTTCCAGAAGTCATAGTTTCCGACATAGAGTTTGATTTTTCCGAAGTCAAGGTCGGCCATGTGAGTACATACTTTGTTTAAGAAGTGACGGTCGTGGGATACTACGATAACTGTGTTATCAAAGTCAATCAAGAAGTCTTCTAACCAAGTAATAGATTGGATGTCCAAACCGTTGGTAGGCTCGTCCAAGAGAAGAACATCAGGTTTACCAAAAAGTGCTTTGGCGAGGAGAACCTTTACTTTTTCACCGTTGGCCAATTCGCTCATGTTTTGATAGTGCAATTCTTCTGGAATGTTTAGGTTTTGAAGTAGTTGAGAGGCTTCACTTTCTGCTTCCCAGCCTCCAAGCTCGGCAAATTCTCCTTCGAGTTCGGCAGCACGCACTCCATCTTCGTCTGAGAAATCTTCCTTCATGTAGATGGCATCTTTCTCTTTCATGATGCTATAAAGTTTTTCATTTCCCATGATAACAACATCAATGGCACGTTCATCTTCATAGTCAAAGTGATTTTGACGAAGAACAGAGAGACGTTCATCTGGACCAAGAGAGATGTGACCAGTAGTAGGTTCGATATCTCCAGCTAAAATTTTTAAAAAGGTTGATTTTCCGGCACCATTAGCACCGATTAATCCATAAGTATTTCCTTCTGTAAATTTGATATTGACATCATCAAAAAGTTTGCGATCACTAAAACGTAGTGAAACATCAGATACTGTAAGCAATGTTTTTCTCCTATATGTGTAATATATTTATTCTACTAGAAAATACGGAAATATTCAAATTTTTATCTGTCAATTTTGTGTAAATTACGTTTACAGCATACTTTACACAAATCCGTAAATAGCAAGGTTGATTTATTTTTATAAATTGCAGTTATTTCATTAAAAAAATGCTATAATTGAAAGGACCATATCGAAGGAGAATAAAATGACTAAACCCATTATTTTAACAGGAGACCGTCCAACAGGAAAATTGCATATTGGACATTATGTTGGAAGTCTCAAAAATCGAGTATTATTACAGGAAGAGAATAAGTATGATATGTTTGTGTTCTTGGCTGACCAACAAGCCTTGACAGATCATGCCAAAGATCCTCAAACCATTGTAGAGTCTATCGGAAATGTGGCTTTGGATTATCTTGCAGTTGGATTGGATCCAAGTAAGTCAACTATTTTTATTCAAAGCCAGATTCCAGAGTTGGCTGAGTTGTCTATGTATTATATGAATCTGGTTTCATTAGCACGTCTGGAGCGTAATCCAACTGTCAAGACAGAAATTGCTCAGAAAGGATTTGGAGAAAGCATTCCGACAGGATTCTTGGTCTATCCAATAGCTCAAGCAGCTGACATCACTGCTTTTAAGGCTAATTATGTTCCTGTTGGGACAGATCAGAAACCAATGATTGAGCAAACTCGTGAAATTGTTCGTTCTTTTAACAATGCATATAACTGTGATGTCTTGGTAGAGCCGGAAGGTATTTATCCAGAAAATGAGAGAGCAGGGCGTTTACCTGGTTTGGATGGAAATGCTAAAATGTCTAAATCACTCAATAACGGTATTTATTTAGCTGATGATGCGGATACTTTGCGTAAAAAAGTAATGAGTATGTATACAGATCCAGATCATATCCGCGTTGAGGATCCAGGTAAAATTGAAGGAAATATGGTTTTCCATTATCTAGATGTTTTTGGTCGTCCAGAAGATGCTCAAGAAATTGCTGACATGAAAGAACATTATCAACGAGGTGGTCTTGGTGATGTGAAGACCAAGCGTTATCTACTTGAAATATTAGAACGTGAACTGGGTCCTATTCGTGAGCGCCGTATTGAATTTGCTAAGGATATGGGAGAAGTTTATAATATGCTTCAAAAAGGTAGTGAAAGAGCGCGTGAAGTTGCGGGTCAAACCCTATCTGAGGTTAAAGGGGCAATGGGACTTCAGTACTTTAACTAAGTTTATTTTACAAGAAACTATCATTTCTATCTCGAAGAAAAGATAGTTTTTTATTCACCCCTGTAACATTTGACAAATTTTTATAGAATGGTATGATAGATACAATATAAAAAGAGTCAAGCTCAAAAAGAAAGAAAAGAGGAAACTTCGAATGTCTAATTGGGACACTAAATTTTTGAAAAAAGGTTTTACCTTTGATGATGTATTGCTTATTCCAGCTGAAAGTCATGTGTTGCCTAACGATGCAGATTTAACAACTAAATTGGCAGATAATCTGACTTTAAATATCCCAATTATTACCGCTGCCATGGACACAGTTACAGAGAGTCAAATGGCCATTGCTATTGCTCGTGCAGGCGGTCTCGGAGTTATCCATAAAAACATGTCAATTGCTCAACAAGCAGACGAGGTTCGTAAGGTAAAACGTTCTGAAAATGGAGTTATTATTGATCCGTTCTTTTTGACACCTGAACATACAATTGCTGAAGCAGATGAGCTTATGGGTCGTTACCGCATTAGTGGTGTTCCAGTTGTTGAAACACTTGAAAATCGTAAATTGGTTGGTATTTTGACAAACCGAGATCTTCGTTTTATTTCAGACTATAACCAACCAATCTCAAACCATATGACTAGTGAAAATCTTGTTACTGCTCCTGTGGGTACAGATCTTGCAACAGCTGAGAGTATTCTTCAAGAACACCGTATTGAAAAGCTTCCTTTGGTAGATGAAGAAGGTCGTCTTTCTGGTTTGATTACTATCAAAGATATTGAAAAAGTTATTGAGTTTCCAAATGCTGCTAAAGATGAGTTTGGTCGTCTTCTAGTTGCAGGTGCAGTAGGTGTTACTTCAGATACATTTGAACGTGCAGAGGCTCTTTTTGAGGCAGGAGCGGATGCGATTGTTATTGATACTGCACATGGTCATTCTGCAGGTGTCTTGCGTAAAATTGCTGAGATTCGTGCTCATTTCCCAGATCGTACTTTGATTGCTGGAAATATTGCTACTGCTGAAGGTGCACGTGCCCTTTATGAAGCAGGTGTAGACGTTGTCAAGGTTGGTATTGGACCAGGTTCTATCTGTACTACTCGTGTGATTGCTGGTGTTGGTGTTCCACAAGTAACAGCTATCTATGATGCTGCAGCTGTTGCGCGTGAATATGGTAAAACGATCATTGCTGACGGTGGAATCAAGTATTCTGGAGATATTGTAAAAGCCCTTGCTGCAGGTGGAAATGCAGTTATGCTTGGATCAATGTTTGCTGGAACTGATGAAGCTCCAGGCGAAACTGAAATCTTCCAAGGACGTAAGTTCAAGACTTATCGTGGTATGGGATCAATTGCTGCTATGAAGAAAGGTTCAAGCGATCGTTACTTCCAAGGTTCTGTCAATGAAGCAAATAAACTCGTTCCAGAAGGAATTGAAGGTCGTGTTGCTTATAAAGGAGCGGCAGCTGATATTGTTTTCCAAATGATTGGTGGTATTCGCTCTGGTATGGGTTACTGTGGTGCAGCTAACCTTAAAGAACTACACGATAATGCTCAATTTATTGAAATGTCTGGTGCTGGTTTGAAAGAAAGCCACCCTCACGATGTACAAATTACTAATGAGGCACCAAATTATTCTATGTAAAAAAACAATGAAAAGAACTCCAGTAAAAACAGGAGTTCTTTTACAATGTTGTCAAGTTTTATTTACAATAACTTTACCATCTTGAATAGTGAAAATACTTAGATTTTCTGGTAGATTTTGAAGATGATCTATGCTTGTTGTTGTGATAAAGGTTTGGATTGACTGAGAAATCGTTTCTAATAATTTTAGTTGTCTAGTGTTGTCAAGTTCGCTCATAACATCGTCAAGCAGTAATATTGGAGATTCTGTAGTAATGCTTTCCATTAACTCGATTTCTGCTAATTTTATTGAGAGGACGAGACTACGATGTTGGCCTTGACTTCCGAAACCAGCATCCATTCCATTTATATAAAAAGAAATGTCATCCCGATGAGGACCAACACCAGTATTCTTTTTATATAAATCTCTGGACCTACTTTTTTCTAAAGCAATTTTGAAAGATTCTGATAAGTCTTCTTTGTCAGTTGGCTTTACAGAAGATTGATAGGATATTGACAACTCTTCAATCTGATTAGAAAGTTCAAAATGTTTCTTACGACCAAATGATTCTAGTTTTTTTATGAAATCTAAGCGGTGATTCATTACACGACATCCATAATCAACTAACTGATCATCCAACACTGAAAGGAAGGTTTCATCTATTTTTTGAGCTGATTTTAGGTAAGTGTTTCTTTGCTTTAGGATGTGGTTATAATTGGTTAAGTCAGATAAATAGATTGGCTTGATTTGTCCAAGTTCCATATCAATGAATTTTCGTCGAACCGAAGGTGCTCCTTTAATTAGTTGTAAATCTTCAGGAGCAAATAAGACAACATTCATGTGTCCTACATAATCTGAAAGGCGTGCCTGTTTTAAATGATTAACTTTTGTCACACGGCCTTTTTGTGTTAGTTCGATTTCGAGAGGAATGGATCCCGTTTGTTTCTGAACAAGACCTGAAAGATGAAGTTGTTCCTCGTCAAAATGAATGAGATTTTTATCTGTTCGAGTCCGATGACTACGTGTTAAGGCTAAAAAATAGATAGCCTCTAACATATTTGTTTTACCTTGCGCATTGCGTCCTAAAAAGACATTTAATTTAGGATTAAAGTCTATTTTCGTCTCTTTATAGTTACGAAAAGTCTTGAGAGATAGGTGTTGTAGCCACATGATTATCTACCAGGGAATCGCGGAGCTTGTTTGCTTTTTGGTGATGAAGTAGGTTTAGAGTTGTCTTTTTTTACTCCCTTATTCATCTCCTTGACGAGTTTAGCGATTCGTTCTTTTTCAACTTTATCAGCTTGGTATTCATCTTGCTCCTCAGAAGTAGGTTGTGTCAACAAGATGTCAATATTCATGTCAGGGATGTCAATTTTATCGCCAATACGAAGTTTTTTACCGCGACGATTCTCTAATTCCCTATTAAAGTAAACAGAATGTTCAGAGAGAAATGATTTGATAGCTCCTCCGCTATGTGTAATTCCAAGTTCTTTGAGTAGTGCTTGGAGGGTAATAAATTCTTCAAATAATTTGTATTCCATAATTCACCTCAATCTTTGGTATTATACCATATTTTCCTAAAAATAGTGAGAGAAATAGGAATAAATGTAAGCGATTTTTATTTCAAAAGTGTTACAGAGAACAAGAAAATTTCAGGTTTTCGTGATATAATAGAAGTCTGTATATAAGGAGGTAAATTATGGAGTTAGTGCATGGAATTTCAACACATTTTATCCAATCAAAAAAGTTTAAAACGAACAAAATCGCCGTGCGTTTTACCGCTCCATTATCCCTTAATACGATTGCAGGTCGCATGTTGAGTGCGAGTATGCTAGAGACTGCTAATCAGATGTACCCCACTTCTCAAGATTTGAGGAGACATTTAGCCAGTCTATACGGCACAGATATGTCAACTAATTGTTTCAGAAGAGGGCAAAGTCATATTGTAGAATTGACATTTACCTATGTTCGTGATGAGTTTTTAAGTAGGAAAAATGTGCTAACTTCTCAGATTTTGGAACTAGTAAAAGAAACTCTTTTTTCACCCATGCTAGTTGATAATGGATTTGATCCGTCCTTATTTGAAATTGAGAAAAAGCAATTGCTAGCAAGTTTAGCAGCTGATATGGATGATTCTTTTTATTTTGCACATAAAGAATTGGATAAATTGTTTTTTCATGATGAACGTCTTCAATTGGAATATAGTGATTTACGAAATCGTATTTTAGATGAAACTCCACAGAGTTCTTATTCTTGTTTCCAAGAATTTTTGACCAATGATCGAATAGATTTCTTTTTCCTAGGTGATTTTAATGAGGTTGAAATTCAAAATGTATTAGAATCGTTTGGCTTTAAAGCTCGAAAAGGAGATGTGAAGGTTCAGTATTGTCAACCTTATTCCAATATCCTTCAGGAAGGTATGGTTCGGAAAAATGTGGGACAATCCATTTTGGAATTAGGTTATCATTGCCCTTCTGAATATGGTGGTGAGCAACATTTACCCATGATTGTAATGAATGGTTTACTGGGTGGATTTGCTCACTCTAAACTATTTACAAATGTCCGTGAAAATGCTGGATTGGCTTATACTATTTCAAGTCAGCTCGATTTGTTTAGTGGATTCTTGAGGATGTATGCTGGTATCAATCGAGAAAATCGGAATCAGGCTCGTAAAATGATGAATAATCAACTGATTGATTTAAAAAAAGGATATTTTACAGAGCTTGAATTAGAGCAGACCAAAGAAATGATTCGTCGGTCTTTGTTGCTTTCTCAAGATAATCAAGGTTCATTGATTGAACGTGCTTATCAAAATGCCTTGCTTGGAAAATCTTCAGCAGACTTTAAAGGTTGGATTGCAAAACTCGAGCAAGTTGACAAAGATGCTATTTGTAGAGCAGCTAATAATGTGAAACTACAAGCGATTTACTTTATGGAAGGAATAGAATGACAAAGGTTGTTTTTGAAGAAAAATACTATCCAGCTGTAAAAGAAATGGTTTATCGAACTCGTTTGTCAAATGGCTTGACAGTTGCTCTTTTGCCTAAAAAGGAATTTAAAGAGGTTTACGGGAGTGTCACTGTTCAATTTGGTTCGGTAGATACGCTTGTAACAGAAGTTGACGGAAATGTAAAACAATATCCTGAAGGAATTGCTCATTTTCTTGAACATAAATTGTTTGAGAGAGAAGATGCTAGCGATTTGATGTCAGCTTTTACGAGTCTAGGTGCGGATAGCAATGCCTTTACAAGCTTTACAAAAACAAACTATCTTTTTTCAGCAACGGATCATCTCTTAGAGAATGTAGATTTACTTGATGAATTGGTAACATCAGCACATTTTACTGAAGATTCCATTTTAAGAGAGCAGGATATTATCCAGCAAGAACGAGAAATGTATCAAGATGATCCAGATTCGTGTTTATTCTTTTCAACTTTAGCGAATTTGTATCCTGGTACACCTTTAGCAACTGATATTGTTGGAAGTGAGGAGTCCATTTCCCAAATCAATCTAACTAATTTACAAGAAAATTTTACAAGGTTTTACAAATCTGTAAATATGTCTCTGTTTTTAGTTGGTAATTTTGATGTGGAAAGAGTACAGGACTATTTTGAAAGAAAAGAACTGGAAGATTTAGATGTTCAGGAAGCAGCAAGAGAAAAGCTTGTTTTACAAGATGTGAAGCAAACAGACAGTATGAGAATGGAAGTATCTTCTCCTAAACTAGCGATTGGGATTAGAGGTGTTCAAGAAGTTGCTGAGGCGGATTGCTATCGACATCATATTTTATTAAAATTATTGTTTGCAATGATGTTTGGTTGGACTTCGGATCGTTTTCAAAAGTTATATGAGTCAGGTAAAATAGATGCTTCCTTATCTCTTGAAATTGAAGTAACAAGTCGTTTTCATTTTGTTATGTTGACAATGGATACGAAAGAGCCAGTTGCTTTATCTCATCAATTTAGGAAGGCCATTCGTAATTTTACAAAGGATTTAGATATTACAGAGGATCATTTAGATATTATCAAAAGAGAGATGTTTGGAGAATTTTTCAGCAGCATGAACTCTCTTGAATTTATTGCAACGCAATATGATTCTTTTGAACATGGTGAGACAATTTTTGATTTACCAAAGATTTTACAGGAAATTACTTTAGAGGATGTCCTTGAAGCAGGGCATCACTTAATAGATGAAGGGGATATAGTTGATTTTACAATATTCCCATCGTAGTAACCTATTATAATAGACACTAGAAAGAAGGGATGACAAGTATGAGGAAAAAAACAATTGGTGAGGTTTTACGATTAGCTAGAATCAATCAGGGATTGAGTTTAGATGAATTGCAGAAAAAGACAGAAATCCAGTTAGATATGTTGGAAGCAATGGAAGCAGACGATTTCGATCAACTTCCAAGTCCTTTTTACACGCGTTCTTTCTTGAAAAAATATGCATGGGCTGTTGAGTTAGATGATCAAATTGTTTTGGATGCTTATGATTCTGGGAGTATGATTACTTATGAGGAAGTAGATGTTGATGAAGATGAGTTGACAGGTCGTAGACGTTCAAGTAAGAAAAAGAAGAAAAAAACATCCTTTTTACCTTTATTTTATTTTATCCTTTTTGCTTTATCGATTTTAATTTTTGTGACCTATTATGTTTGGAACTATATTCAAACTCAACCAGAGGGGCCTTCTCTTTCTAATTACAGTGTGATTCAATCAACAAGTTCAATGAGTTCAACTAGCTCTGTTCCCCACTCTTCAAGTAGTAGTTCATCCAGCAGTTCTTCTAGTGTAGAATCAACTATAAGTGTATCAGGTGAAGGAAATCATGTAGAAATCGCTTATAAGACAAGTAAGGAAACAGTTAAATTGCAATTGGCAGTTTCAGATGTTACAAGTTGGGTCAGCATTTCAGAAAGCGAACTTGAGGGTGGTGTAACCTTATCGCCAGAGAAGAAAAGTGCAGAAGCAACAGTTGCAACTAAAAGTCCTGTAACAATTACGTTAGGTGTTGTAAAAGGTGTTGCTTTGACAGTAGATAATCAGACTGTTGATTTATCGAAATTAACAGCTCAGACTGGACAAATCACTGTAACCTTTACTAAAAATTAAGGAAAAACGAATGAAAAAAGAACAAATTCCCAATCTCTTAACAATAGGTCGAATTCTCTTTATACCTATTTTTATCTTTATTTTAACGATAGGAAATTCGATAGAGAGTCATATAGTGGCAGCTATTATCTTTGCTATTGCCAGTATTACCGACTATTTAGATGGATATTTAGCTCGTAAATGGAATGTGGTCAGTAATTTTGGTAAATTTGCAGATCCTATGGCGGATAAGTTACTAGTTATGTCGGCTTTTATTATGTTGATTGAGTTAGGTATGGCTCCGGCTTGGATTGTTGCAGTAATTATCTGTCGTGAGTTAGCTGTGACAGGTTTAAGGCTTTTATTGGTTGAAACTGGTGGAACGGTTTTAGCAGCGGCAATGCCTGGAAAAATTAAAACTTTTAGTCAGATGTTTGCGATTATTTTCTTGCTATTACATTGGACTTTGCTTGGTCAAGTTCTACTTTATGTAGCCTTATTTTTCACTATCTACTCTGGCTATGATTATTTCAAGGGTAGTGCCTATGTATTTAAAGGGACATTTGGTTCGAAATGAAATCAATAATTGATGTAAAAAATCTTTCTTTTCGCTATAAGGAAAGTCAGGAATATTACGATGTGAAGGATATTACGTTTCACGTGAAACGTGGAGAATGGCTTTCGATTGTAGGGCATAATGGTAGTGGTAAATCAACGACGGTTCGCTTAATTGATGGCTTACTGGAAGCAGAATCCGGAGAGATTGTAATTGATGGCCAACGGCTGACTGAGGAAAATGTTTGGAATATACGTCGTCAAATCGGTATGGTTTTTCAAAATCCAGACAATCAATTTGTTGGAGCGACTGTTGAAGATGATGTTGCTTTTGGTTTGGAAAATCAGGGACTTTCTCGTCAAGAAATGCAAAAGAGAGTGGAAGAAGCTCTGGATTTGGTTGGCATGTTGGACTTTAAAAAGAGAGAGCCAGCGCGTCTATCAGGTGGCCAAAAGCAACGTGTGGCCATTGCAGGTGTTGTAGCCCTAAGACCATCTATTTTAATTCTAGATGAAGCGACAAGTATGTTGGATCCTGAGGGTCGTAGAGAACTGATTGAGACAGTAAAAGGAATTCGGAAAGACTATGATATGACGGTCATTTCCATTACACATGATTTGGAAGAAGTTGCCATGAGTGATCGTGTGTTGGTCATGAAAAAAGGGGAAATTGAATCAACTAGTAGTCCAAGAGATCTTTTCTCTCGAAATGATTTAGATCAAATTGGATTAGACGATCCTTTTGCTAATCAATTAAAAAATTCTTTAAGCCAGAATGGCTATGATTTGCCTGAAAATTATTTGACAGAAAGTGAGCTAGAGGATAAGCTATGGGAATTGCTCTAGAAAATGTGAGTTTTACGTATCAAGAAGGGACTCCCTTAGCTTCAACAGCTTTGTCAGATGTTTCTTTGACGATTGAAGATGGTTCTTATACGGCTTTAATTGGACACACAGGTAGTGGTAAATCAACTATTTTACAACTCTTAAATGGTTTATTGGTGCCAAGTCAAGGGAGTGTGCGAGTCTTTGATACCTTAATCACCTCGACTTCTAAAAATAAAGACATTCGTCAAATTAGAAAACAGGTTGGTTTGGTATTTCAGTTTGCTGAAAATCAGATTTTTGAAGAAACGGTTTTGAAAGACGTTGCTTTTGGACCGCAAAATTTTGGAGTTTCTGAAGAAGATGCTGTGAAGATTGCGCGTGAAAAACTGGCTCTGGTTGGAATTGATGAATCACTTTTTGATCGCAGTCCGTTTGAGCTATCAGGTGGACAAATGAGACGTGTCGCCATTGCAGGTATACTTGCAATGAAACCAGCCATATTAGTCTTAGATGAGCCCACAGCAGGCCTAGATCCCCTGGGAAGAAAAGAGCTGATGAATTTGTTCAAAAAACTCCACCAGTCAGGGATGACCATTGTCTTGGTAACGCATTTGATGGATGATGTTGCTGAATATGCAAATCAAGTCTATGTGATGGAAAAGGGACGTTTAGTTAAAGGTGGGAAACCAAGTGATGTCTTTCAAGATGTTGTCTTTATGGAAGAAGTGCAGTTGGGAGTACCTAAAATTACGGCCTTTTGTAAACGATTGGCTGATAGAGGCGTGTCATTTAAACGATTACCGATTAAGATAGAGGAGTTCAAGGAGTCGCTAAATGGATAGTATGATTTTGGGGCGTTATATCCCAGGGGATTCGATTGTTCACCGGTTGGATCCACGCAGCAAATTACTGGCTATGATGCTACTGATTTTGATCGTTTTTTGGGCTAATAATCCCTTGACGAATCTAATTCTTTTTATAGCGACAGGGATATTTATTGCCTTGTCAGGAGTATCTCTTTCATTTTTTATTCAGGGCTTGAAGTCTATGTTTTTCTTGATTGCCTTCACAACTATTTTTCAACTGTTTTTCATTTCTAATGGGAATGTTTTATTTGAGTTTTCGTTTGTGAGAATCACAGATTATGCTTTGCAACAAGCTGGGATTATTTTTTGTCGCTTCGTATTGATTATTTTCTTTTCAACTTTGTTAACCTTAACGACCATGCCTTTAAGTTTGGCATCAGCTGTCGAAGCTTTGTTAGCGCCTTTAAAGCGTGTGAAAGTTCCAGTTCATGAAATTGGCTTAATGCTATCTATGAGTTTGCGTTTTGTTCCGACCTTAATGGATGATACGACGCGGATTATGAATGCACAGAAAGCGCGTGGAGTGGATTTTGGTGAAGAAAGCATTGTTCAAAAGGTGAAGGCTATGATTCCCATTTTGATTCCTCTTTTTGCGACAAGTTTAAAACGTGCAGATTCCTTGGCTATCGCCATGGAAGCGCGTGGTTATCAGGGTGGAAAAGGTAGAAGTCAATACCGACAATTGAAATGGACGCGAAAGGATACGCTGACCATTCTTGTTATTCTCGTACTTGGTTGTTGCTTATTTTTCTTAAAATCTTAGTAGCTTTCAGGAATTGATAAAAAGTTACTGTAACAGTTTTTGATATAAAGGTAGGGATATGAACCGTTTTAAAAAATCAAAATATGTCATTATTGTTTTTGTCGCTGTTCTACTTGTGTCAGCTCTCTTAGCGACGACTTATTCAAGTACAATTGTGACAAAATTAGGAGATGGAATCTCATTGGTTGATAGGGTTGTGCAAAAACCTTTTCAGTGGTTTGATTCTGTCAAATCAGATTTGGCTCATTTGACACGAACATATAATGAAAATGAAAGTTTGAAGAAACAGATTTACCAGTTAGAAGTTAAATCAAATGAGGCGGAAAGTTTAAAGACAGAAAATGAACAACTGCGCCAATTGCTTGATATGAAGTCTAAATTGCAAGCCACAAAGACTTTAGCAGCAGATGTTATTATGCGTTCTCCAGTATCTTGGAAGCAGGAATTGACCTTAGATGTAGGTAAATCAAAAGGGGCTTCTGAGAACATGTTAGCCATTGCAAATGGTGGTTTGATTGGGAGTGTTTCAAAAGTGGAGGAGAACTCTACTATGGTCAACCTTCTGACAAATACGGAAAATGCTGATAAGATTTCTGTTAAAATTCAACACGGCACTACCACAATTTATGGAATTATTGTTGGCTATGACAAGGAAAATGAAGTTCTTAAAATTAGCCAATTAAATAGCAATAGCGATATTAGTGCAGGAGATAAGGTGACCACTGGTGGATTAGGAAACTTTAACGTTGCGGATATTCCTGTTGGTGAAGTGGTTGCCACAACGCATAGTACAGACTATTTGACACGAGAAGTAACTGTTAAATTGAGTGCAGATACTCATAATGTGGATGTGATAGAATTAGTGGGGAATTCATGATGAGACAGTTGAAGCGGGTTGGAGTGTTTTTATTACTTCCTTTCTTTGTTCTAATTGACGCCCATATTAGCCAGCTTCTGGGCTCATTGTTCCCCCATGTACATTTGGCTAGTCATTTTCTTTTTCTATTTCTATTATTTGAGACGATAGAAGTATCAGAGTACCTCTACCTAGTCTATTGTTTTGTAATTGGCTTGGTTTACGATGTTTACTTTTTCCATCTAATAGGGATTGCAACTCTCTTATTTATCTTACTGGGAGCCTTTCTTCATAAATTGAATAGTGTTATTTTATTGAATCGTTGGACGAGAATGTTGGCAATTATTGTCATGACTTTTCTATTTGATATGGGAGCTTATCTCTTTGCATTAGCGGTAGGTTTAACTGTAGATAGTCTGCCGATTTTTATCGTTTATAGCCTAGTACCATCCATGATTTTAAATCTTGTGTGGATGTTTATTTTTCAGTTTATTTTTGAAAGATATTATCTATAAGAAAGAAACAAAAATGTAACAAAGGCGTAATATTCATTAGGCCTTTTTTTGGTATACTAGTATTGTCTTTAAAAGAAGGAGTATCTACGTAATATGAAGAAAAAAATCTTAGCGTCACTTTTATTAAGTACAGTAATGGTTTCTCAAGTAGCTGTTTTAACAACTGCGCATGCAGAAACGACTGATGACAAAATTGCTGCTCAAGATAATAAAATTAGTAATTTAACAGCACAACAACAAGAAGCCCAAAAACAAGTTGACCAAATTCAGGAGCAAGTATCAGCTATTCAAGCTGAGCAATCTAACTTGCAAGCTGAAAATGATAGATTACAAGCAGAATCCAAAAAACTTGAGAGTGAGATTACAGAACTTTCTAAAAACATTGTATCTCGCAATGATTCTTTGGAAAAACAAGCTCGTAGTGCTCAAACAAATGGAGCTGCAACTAGCTACATCAATACGATTGTAAACTCAAAATCAATTACAGAAGCTATTTCACGTGTAGCAGCAATGAATGAAATCGTATCTGCTAACAACAAAATGTTGGAACAACAAAAAGCAGATAAAAAAGCAATTTCTGAGAAGCAAGTGGCAAACAATGACGCAATTAATACAGTAATTGCAAATCAACAGAAATTGTCTGATGATGCGCAAGCTTTAACAACGAAACAAGCTGAGTTGAAGGCTGCAGAATTAAATCTTGCTGCTGAAAAAGCGACAGCAGAAGATGAAAAAGCAAGTTTGCTAGAGAAAAAAGCAGAAGCAGAAGCGGCAGCAAAAGCAGCAGCAGAGGCAGAAGCAGCTTACAAGGCAAAACAAGTAAGTCAACAACAAACAGTTGTTGCTTCTGGAAATACGACTTTTGCAGCACAGGTTCAAGCTGTAGCTTCTTCGGAATCAGCAACATATACTCCTGTGGCAGTCAAACAACGCCCAACATACAGTACAAATGCTTCAAGCTATCCAATTGGAGAATGTACATGGGGAGTTAAAACATTAGCACCTTGGGCTGGAGACTATTGGGGTAATGGAGCGCAGTGGGCTACAAGTGCAGCTGCTGCAGGATTCCGTACAGGTTCAACACCTCAAGTTGGTGCGATTGCATGTTGGAATGATGGTGGCTATGGACACGTAGCGGTAGTCACTGCTGTAGAATCAACAACACGTATCCAAGTGTCAGAATCAAATTATGCTGGTAATCGCACGCTTGGAAATCATCGTGGGTGGTTCAATCCGACAACTACATCGTCAGGTTTTGTAACATATATTTATGCAGATTAATTTACAGAGGGACTCGAATAGAGCCCTCTTTTTCATGTTTCACCGTGACAATCCCTATTAAAAATTATATCAAAATAGCTTGAAAATATTGGAAAAGTATGGTAAAATGAAAATTGTCGTGTGAACGATAATACTCATTCTTGATGAATTGTGAGACAGTTGCCCTTGGGTCGTTTTGCAAGTTGAAGTCAAGAAGAGGAAAAAAACAAAAAGGAGAAATACTCATGGCAGTAATTTCAATGAAACAACTTCTTGAGGCTGGTGTACACTTTGGTCACCAAACTCGTCGCTGGAACCCTAAGATGGCTAAGTACATCTTTACTGAGCGTAACGGAATCCACGTTATCGACTTGCAACAAACAGTAAAATACGCTGACCAAGCATACGACTTCATGCGCGATGCAGCAGCTAACGATGCAGTTGTATTGTTTGTTGGTACTAAGAAACAAGCAGCTGATGCAGTTGCTGAAGAAGCAGTACGTTCAGGTCAATACTTTATTAACCACCGTTGGTTGGGTGGAACTCTTACAAACTGGGGAACAATCCAAAAACGTATCGCTCGTTTGAAAGAAATCAAACGTATGGAAGAAGATGGAACTTTCGAAGTTCTTCCTAAGAAAGAAGTTGCACTTCTTAATAAACAACGTGCACGTCTTGAAAAATTCTTGGGTGGTATCGAAGATATGCCTCGTATCCCAGATGTAATGTATGTAGTTGACCCACATAAAGAGCAAATCGCTGTTAAAGAAGCTAAGAAATTGGGAATCCCAGTTGTAGCGATGGTTGACACAAACACTGATCCAGATGATATCGATGTAATCATCCCAGCTAACGATGATGCTATCCGCGCTGTTAAATTGATCACAGCTAAATTGGCTGACGCTATCATCGAAGGACGTCAAGGTGAAGATGCAGCAGCAGTTGAAGCAGAATTTGCAGCTTCAGAAGCTCAAGCAGATTCAATCGAAGAAATCGTTGAAGTTGTAGAAGGCGACAACGCTTAATTCATATAAATAGTAATTACCTAGGAGGGCGGGGCTTAGCCCGGCTCTCCTATTTTTAAAAAATATAGGAGAATCAAAATGGCAGAAATTACAGCTAAACTTGTAAAAGAGTTGCGTGAAAAATCTGGTGCCGGAGTTATGGACGCTAAAAAAGCGCTTGTAGAAACAGACGGTGACATCGAAAAAGCGATTGAATTGCTTCGTGAAAAAGGTATGGCTAAGGCAGCTAAGAAGGCTGACCGTGTTGCTGCAGAAGGATTGACTGGTGTTTATGTTAACGGTAATGTTGCAGCAGTTATTGAAGTAAACGCTGAAACTGACTTCGTTGCGAAAAATGCTCAATTCGTTGAATTGGTAAATACTACAGCTAAAGTTATTGCTGAAGGAAAACCTGCTAATAATGAAGAAGCTCTTACTTTGACAATGCCTTCAGGTGAAACTCTTGAAGCTGCATATGTATCTGCAACAGCAACTATCGGTGAAAAAATCTCATTCCGTCGTTTTGCTTTGCTTGAAAAAACAGATGCACAACACTTTGGAGCATACCAACACAATGGTGGCCGTATTGGTGTTATCTCTGTTATTGAAGGTGGAGACGAAGCGCTTGCTAAACAAATCTCAATGCACATTGCTGCGATGAAACCAACAGTTCTTTCTTACAAAGAATTGGATGAGCAATTTGTTAAAGATGAGTTGGCTCAATTGAACCACGTAATCGACCAAGACAACGAAAGCCGTGCAATGGTTAACAAACCAGCTCTTCCACACTTGAAGTATGGATCAAAATCACAATTGACTGATGAAGTAATCGCTCAAGCTGAAGCTGATATCAAAGCTGAGTTAGCTGCAGAAGGAAAACCAGAAAAAATCTGGGACAAAATCATCCCAGGTAAAATGGATCGCTTCATGCTTGACAACACTAAAGTTGACCAAGCTTACACACTTCTTGCACAAGTATACATCATGGATGACAGCAAGACAGTTGAAGCATACCTTGAATCAGTTAACGCTTCAGTAGTTGAGTTCGCTCGCTTTGAAGTTGGTGAAGGTATCGAAAAAGCTGCAAACGACTTTGAAGCTGAAGTTGCAGCTACAATGGCAGCAGCCTTGAATAACTAATTATAGAAAGGAAGTAAATTTGCTTCCTTTTTTCTATGCAGTCGATCCCTATAGGGAGAGCTTCCTATTTTCAAGGTAAAAATAAAAAGCCCTATAATAAGGGCCAATTGTATTTAGGAGACTAAACTTCAAATTCATAGAGTGCTGTAGAGAGATAACGTTCACCGTTATCTGGTGCTAGAGCAAGAACTTTTTTACCTGTACCTAATTTTTTGGCAATCTCGATGGCTCCGTAGATAGCTGCAGCTGAAGAAATCCCTACAAGGAAACCTTCTTTTCCACCAACTTCACGGCCTAGTGCTAGAGCATCGTCTGACGTTACACGAACGATACCATCATAAGCCTTTGTATCCAGTGTATCAGGAATAAATCCAGCTGATATACCTTGAATTTTGTGAGGACCAGGTTTTTCACCAGATAGAATAGCAGATTCATCAGCTTCCACTGCATAAACTTGAATGTTTGAATTTGCTGTTTTGAGTGCATGAGAAACACCAGAAATCGTTCCACCGGTACCCACTCCAGCAACAAAGACATCTAGTCCATCTTTACCGAAAGCAGCTAGTATTTCAGCTCCTGTTGTTCTTTCGTGTACTTCTGGATTTGCTGGGTTGTCAAATTGAAGAGGAAGGAAACCATCACGTTCAGCAGCGATTTCTTGAGCCTTAGCAATAGCACCTTTCATTCCTTCGCTACCAGGAGTAAGGACGAGTTCAGCACCATAGGCTTGGATAATCTTACGTCGTTCCACACTCATAGTTTCAGGCATAACGATAACAACTTTATACCCTTTAGCAGCCCCTACCCATGAAAGTCCAATACCAGTGTTTCCACTTGTTGCTTCAACAATAGTAGAACCAGGTTTCAGAATACCGTCTTGTTCAGCTTTTTCAATCATGCTAAGAGCAATACGGTCTTTTACAGAAGAACCAGGGTTAAATGCTTCAAGTTTTACATAGATATCTGCAGCACCTTCTGGCACGATGTTGTTGAGTTTAACAATCGGAGTTTGACCGATTAGTTCAGTAATGTTGTTATAAATAGACATATGAATACCTCTTTGTATAAGATATCTCTAGTATAACGCTATCTATACCATTTGTAAAATATAGAAATCCTATCGAAGCGATAGGATTTTTTTATATCATAGGTCTAAGCCATTAATTTTTAAGCGATTGTGATAGGCTAATTCTAGTAAATATGTATAAAGTGGAACGATATCTGTTTTCTTAGGGAATTCAAATTTGTGAACACTAAAATGTTCATTATGTGCTTTTAGAAAGATATTTTCTAAATAAGTAATAGTAATTTCACTATCATCTATACCTGCTCCCGCAGTTTCCATTTCAACGTTAACAATGTTCATCAAAAAGATTGATTTAATAGACATCTTACGAGCAGTAGCGCCTTGTTTATCTGTAAAGATAATACGGATATTTGTAAATATAATTGAGTCACGAATCAGTTTATATCCACTTTGAATTTCTTCATTTTCTAGTAGGTATTGTCCATATTCTTTGATAAGAGTTTCTTTGTTTTGCTCGCTAAAGTTACCAGCGAGTCCTTGAATGAACTTTCCAAATGGCATATTTCTCTCCTTTGTTTACACTAGGTTTACAGGAACTTCAACTTCTCGTAAACCTTGGTCAGTTAAAGTGACTTTTCCATTAAAAAACTCTACAAGTGCAGCTTTAATAGTTTCTTTTTCTTCTTTATCAACATAAATCATCGTATCGACTTGATCTGTAAAGTTTGTATCCAGTTCCATGAGATTATGTTCCTTAAGGAAGTTACTGTACTCTTGATACTGAGCGTAAGACATTTGAATAGCAATGCCAGCCTGTTCCTTTATTTCAATGATGCCAATTTCTTTGACAGCTAAGGCAACACTGCCAGCGTAAGCACGAATCAGTCCTCCAGCGCCTAGTTTAATGCCACCAAAGTAGCGTGTCACTACCACACAGACATTGGTGAGGTTGTGATTTTCTAGTACCCCTAGCATGGGAACGCCAGCAGTACCACTGGGCTCACCATCATCACTTGTACGTTTAATTTCACTACGTTCCCCAATAATAAATGCAGAGCAGTTATGCGTCGCTTTGTAGTGTTCTTTTTTGATGGTGGTAATGAAGTCACGAGCCTCTTCTTCGCTATAAACACGCTTGGCGTGACAGATAAAGCGGGATTTTTTGATTTCTTCTTGGACTTGTCCGTCCTCTTTAATTGTTCTAAATTCCATGATTTAATTGTACTAAAAAATCATCTAAAGCGCTAGGTTTTTACGAATAAAGAAGTATGAAAGTAAATCCAAATTATCTCGGTCGTTTGTTTACTGAGAATGAATTAACAGAAGAGGAACGTCAGTTGGCGGAAAAATTTCCAGCAATGAGAAAGGAGAAGGGGAAACTTTTCTGTCAACGTTGTAATAGTATTATTCCAGAGGAATGGTATTTGCCCATCGGTGCTTACTATTGTCGAGAGTGCTTGCTGATGAAGCGAGTCAGGAGTGATCAAGCTTTATACTATTTTCCGCAGGAGGATTTTCCTAAACAGGATGTTCTTAAATGGCGTGGTCAATTAACTCCTTTTCAAGAAAAGGTGTCAGAGGGATTGATTCAGGCAGCAGACAAGCAAGAGCCAACCTTGGTACATGCGGTGACAGGGGCTGGAAAGACAGAAATGATTTATCAAGTTGTGGCTAAGGTGATTAATAGGGGTGGTGCAGTGTGTTTGGCCAGTCCTCGCATAGATGTTTGTTTGGAGCTGTATAAGCGCCTGCAAGATGATTTTGCTTGCGAGATATCTTTACTACACGGAGAATCAGAGCCGTATTTTCGAACACCACTAGTTGTTGCGACGACCCATCAGTTATTGAAGTTTTATCAAGCTTTTGATTTGCTGATAGTGGATGAAGTAGATGCTTTTCCTTATATTGACAATCCCACGCTTTACCATGCTGTCAAGAATAGTGTAAAGGAGAATGGATTGAGAATCTTTTTAACAGCGACTTCGACCGATGAGTTAGATAGGAAGGTTCGCATAGGAGAACTAAAACGACTGAGCTTACCTAGACGATTCCATGGGAATCCTTTGATTATTCCTAAACCTGTCTGGTTATCAGATTTTAATCACTGTTTAGAGAAAAGTCGGTTATCACCAAAGCTAAAGTTTTATATTGAGAAGCAGAGAAAGACAGGTTATCCGTTACTTATTTTTGCTTCAGAGATTAAGAAAGGGGAGCAATTAAAAGAAGTCTTACAGAAGGAATTTCCAAATGAGAAAATTGGCTTTGTATCTTCTGTAACAGAAGATAGATTAGAGCAGGTACAAGCTTTTCGAGATGGAGAACTGACAATACTTATCAGTACGACAATATTGGAGCGTGGAGTTACCTTCCCTTGTGTGGATGTTTTCGTAGTAGAGGCCAATCATCGCCTTTTTACCAAGTCTAGTTTGATTCAGATTGGTGGACGAGTTGGACGAAGCATGGATAGACCGACAGGAGATTTACTTTTCTTCCATGACGGGTTAAATGCTTCAATCAAAAAGGCAATTAAGGAAATTCAGCAGATGAATAAGGAGGCGGGGCTATGAAGTGCTTATTGTGTGGGCAGACTATGAAGGCTGTTTTAACTTTTAGTAGTCTCTTACTTCTGAAGAATGATGACACTTGTCTTTGTTCAGACTGTGACTCTACTTTTGAGAGGATTGGAGAAGAGAACTGTCCAAACTGTATGAAAACAGGATTGTCAACCAAGTGTAAAGATTGTCAACTTTGGTGTAAAGAAGGAGTTGAGGTCAGTCATAGAGCGATTTTTACTTACAATCAAGCTATGAAGGATTTTTTCAGTCGGTATAAGTTTGATGGAGACTTTCTTTTAAGAAAAGTGTTCGCTTCATTTTTAAGTGAGGAGTTAAAAAAGTACAAAGAGTATCAATTTGTTGTAATTCCCCTAAGTCCTGATAGATATGCTGATAGAGGATTTAATCAGGTTGAAGGTTTAGTTGATGCAGCAGGCTTTGCGTATCTGGATTTATTAGAAAAGAAAGAAGAGCGAGCTAGTTCTTCTAAAAGTCGCTCAGAGCGTTTGGAGACAGAATTTCCTTTCTTTATTAAAAGTGGAGTCACTATTCCTAAAAAAATCCTACTTATAGATGATATTTATACTACTGGAACAACTATAAATCGTGTGAAGAGACTGCTGGAAGAAGCGGGTGCTGAGGATGTGAAAACATTTTCCCTTGTAAGATGAGGAAAAAATTTGCAAAAATAAAATGAAAGCGTTATAATGAAATAAGAAAAACAAAAATGTTTAGAAAGAAGGTACTCATATGATTAAATATAGTATCCGTGGTGAAAACCTAGAAGTAACAGAAGCAATTCGTGATTATGTAGTTTCTAAACTCGAAAAGATCGAAAAGTATTTTCAAGCTGAACAAGAGTTGGATGCTCGAGTTAACTTGAAGGTGTATCGTGAAAAAACTGCTAAAGTGGAGGTAACGATTCCACTTGGCTCTATTACTCTTCGTGCAGAAGATGTGTCTCAAGATATGTATGGTTCAATTGACCTTGTAACCGATAAAATTGAACGTCAGATTCGTAAAAATAAAACAAAAATCGAGCGTAAAAATAAAAATAAGGTAGCAACTAGTCAATTATTTACAGATGCCTTGGTGGAAGATCCAAATGTTGTCCAGTCTAGAGTTGTTCGTTCAAAACAAATTGATTTAAAACCAATGGATTTGGAAGAAGCTATTCTACAGATGGATTTGTTGGGACATGATTTCTTTATCTATGTGGATGTTGAAGATCAGACAACCAATGTGATTTATCGTCGTGAGGATGGCGAAATTGGTTTGTTAGAAGTTAAAGAATCTTAATTTCAATATGTGTAAAGGAAGGTTTACTGAATTGTAAACCTCCTTTTTCTTATAATTGATAGAATTACTGATTACACTTTTAAAAAGTCGCTTTTTGGTGGTTATTATGGTATAATGGGTGCCAAGAGGTTTGGAATGAAAAAATTTTATGTAAGTCCTATTTTCCCCTTAATATTAGGAATAGTGGCGTTCGGAGTGCTATCTGTGCAACTTGTTTTTGTAACGAATACACTGGTAACGCTATTTCTTTTGATACTTATTTTGGGTTCATATATTTTACTATTCATCCATCAGAGAGACTACTACTCAAAGAGTGAAGTAGAACAAATCCAGTATGTAAACCACCAAGCTGAAGAAAGTTTGACAACCTTGTTAGAACAGATGCCTGTCGGAGTTATTAAATTAGACTTGTCGTCAGGTGAAGTTGAATGGTTTAATCCTTATGCTGAATTGATTTTGACTAATGAAGTGGGCGAGATTGATGTGGCATTAATTCAAACAATTATCAAGGCATCGGTAGGAAATCCAGGTTCTTATGCTACCTTGGGTGAGACCCGCTATTCGGTTCATATGGACAAGGTGTCTGGAGTTCTTTACTTCTTTGATGTGTCTGGAGAATACGAAGCGACTGTTGAGTTAGTAACGAGTCGACCTGTGATTGGGATCGTTTCCGTTGACAACTATGATGACTTAGAAGATGAAACATCGGAGTCTGATATCAGTCATATTAATAGTTTTGTAGCCAATTTTGTTTCAGAATTTGCTGGGAAGCATACCATGTTCTCCCGTCGAGTGAGTATGGATCGCTTTTATCTATTTACGGACTACACGGTGCTTGAGGGATTGATGAACGATAAATTTTCTGTTATTGATGCTTTCAGAGAAGAGTCGAAACAGAGACAGTTGCCCTTGACCTTAAGTATGGGATTTTCTTATGGTGATGGAAATCATGATGAGATAGGGAAAGTTGCTTTGCTCAATTTGAACTTGGCTGAAGTGCGTGGTGGCGACCAGGTGGTTGTCAAGGAGAATGACGAAACTAAAAATCCAGTTTATTTTGGTGGTGGGTCTGCTGCCTCAATTAAACGTACACGGACTCGTACTCGTGCTATGATGACGGCTATTTCAGATAAGATTCGTAGTGTGGATCAGGTTTTTGTAGTTGGTCACAAAAATCTGGATATGGATGCTTTGGGTTCTGCTGTAGGTATGCAGTTATTTGCCAGCAATGTGACTCAAAATAGCTATGCTCTTTACGATGAAGAACAAATGTCGCCGGATATTGAACGAGCTGTTTCATTCTTAGAAAAAGAAGGAGTTACGAAGTTGTTGTCTGTTAAGGAGGCAATGGGTTTGGTGACCAATCGTTCTTTGTTGATTCTTGTAGACCATTCAAAGACAGCCTTAACTTTATCAAAAGATTTTTATGATTTATTTACCCAAACCATCGTCATCGATCACCACAGACGGGATCAGGATTTCCCAGACAATGCAGTTATCACTTATATCGAAAGTGGTGCAAGCAGTGCCAGTGAGTTGGTAACGGAATTGATTCAGTTCCAGAATTCTAAGAAAAATCGTTTGAGTCGTATGCAGGCCAGTGTTTTGATGGCTGGTATGATGTTGGATACTAAAAATTTCACCTCACGAGTGACTAGTCGGACATTTGATGTTGCTAGCTATCTCAGAACGAGAGGAAGTGATAGTATTGCTATCCAAGAAATCGCTGCAACAGATTTTGAAGAATATCGTGAGGTCAATGAACTGATTTTACAGGGGCGTAAATTAGGTTCAGATGTATTGATAGCAGAGGCTACGGACTCGAAATGCTATGATACGGTTGTTATTAGTAAGGCAGCAGATGCCATGTTGGCTATGTCAGGTATTGAAGCGAGTTTTGTTCTTGCGAAGAATACACAAGGATTTATCTCTATCTCAGCTCGCAGTCGTAGTAAGCTGAATGTACAACGGATTATGGAAGAGCTGGGAGGTGGAGGCCACTTTAATTTGGCAGCAGCTCAAATTAAGGATTCAACCTTGTCAGAAGCAGGTGAAAAACTGACAGAAATTGTATTAAATGAAATAAAGGAAAAGGAGAAAGAAGAATGAAAGTAATCTTTTTAGCAGATGTCAAAGGAAAAGGTAAAAAAGGCGAAATTAAGGAAGTACCAACAGGGTATGCACAAAACTTTCTTATCAAAAAGAACCTAGCCAAAGAAGCGACTGCTCAAGCGGTAGGTGAGCTTCGTGGTAAACAAAAATCTGAAGAAAAAGCTCACGCTGAGATGATTGCAGAAGCAAAAGCAATTAAAGCCCAACTTGAAGCAGAAGAAACTATTGTAGAATTTGTTGAAAAAGTTGGTCCAGATGGCCGTACTTTTGGTTCAATTACCAATAAGAAGATTGCAGAAGAATTGCAAAAGCAATTTGGAATTAAGATTGATAAACGTCATATCCAAGTACAAGCTCCGATTCGAGCAGTTGGTTTGATCGATGTGCCAGTGAAAATCTATCAAGATATTACAAGTGTAATCAATCTTCGTGTGAAGGAAGGATAAGTTTACACCTTCTTGACAAGATTGTAAAAGGAAGGGAAGTCTGATGGCAGAAGTAGAAGAGTTACGAGTACAACCTCAAGATATCTTAGCTGAGCAATCCGTTTTAGGGGCTATCTTTATTGACGAGAGTAAGCTTGTTTTTGTGCGAGAATACATTGAGTCTCGGGACTTTTTTAAGTATGCCCATCGTTTGATTTTTCAAGCCATGGTTGATTTATCCGATCGTGGCGATGCCATAGATGCAACAACGGTTCGTACTATTCTTGATAATCAAGGTGATTTGCAGAATATTGGTGGCCTGTCTTACTTGGTTGAGATTGTCAATTCTGTGCCAACTTCTGCTAATGCGGAGTATTATGCTAAGATTGTTGCAGAAAAAGCAATGCTACGTCGTTTAATCGCTAAGTTGACAGAGTCTGTCAATCAAGCTTACGAGGCTTCGCAACCAGCTGATGAAATTATTGCTCAGGCAGAAAAAGGCTTGATTGATGTCAGTGAAAATGCAAATCGAAGTGGATTTAAGAATATTCGAGATGTGTTGAATGTCAACTTTGGGAATCTGGAAGCTCGCTCGCAACAAACGACCGATATTACAGGTATTGCGACGGGCTACCGTGATCTGGATCATATGACGACTGGTTTGCATGAGGAGGAGTTGATTATCCTAGCAGCCCGTCCGGCGGTTGGTAAGACAGCCTTTGCCTTGAATATTGCTCAGAACATTGGGACTAAGTTGGACAAAACGGTTGCTATCTTTTCGCTTGAAATGGGTGCGGAAAGTCTAGTGGATCGTATGTTGGCAGCAGAAGGTTTGGTGGAATCGCATTCTATCCGTACGGGTCAATTGACCGATGAGGAGTGGCAAAAATATACCATTGCTCAAGGGAATCTAGCTAATGCAAGTATCTATATCGATGATACGCCAGGGATTCGGATTACAGAGATTCGTTCTCGTTCTCGTAAACTGGCTCAAGAAACTGGAAATCTTGGTTTGATTTTAATAGACTATTTGCAGCTTATCACGGGAACTGGTCGGGAAAATCGTCAACAAGAGGTTTCAGAAATTTCACGTCAGTTGAAAATCCTAGCCAAGGAACTGAAGGTTCCAGTAATTGCTCTGAGTCAGTTGTCTCGTGGTGTAGAACAACGTCAGGATAAGAGACCGGTCTTGTCTGATATTCGTGAATCTGGGTCTATTGAGCAGGATGCTGATATCGTAGCCTTTCTTTATCGCGACGACTACTATGAGCGTGGTGGTGAAGAAGAGGAAGGCATACCAAATAATAAGGTAGAAGTTATTATTGAGAAAAACCGTAGTGGAGCTCGTGGAACAGTGGAATTAATTTTTCAAAAAGAATACAATAAATTTTCAAGTATTTCAAAAAGGGAGGAAATAAGATGACAGATGCATTTACAGATGTAGCTAAGATGAAAAAAATCAAAGAAGAAATCAAGGCACATGAGGGTCATGTAATTGAAATGACTTTGGAAAATGGACGTAAGCGCCAAAAAAATAGATTGGGTAAGCTAATTGAGGTTTATCCATCCCTATTTATCGTTGAATTTGGAAATGTTGAAGGAGATAAACAAGCTAATGTTTACGTTGAATCCTTTACTTACTCAGATATCCTTACAGAAAAGAATTTGATTCATTATCTTGACTAAAGTGAGAAATTTTCTCACTTTTTCTTTTTTTCTCCGAATAGTTTAAGTGAAGGTAATCTTCGATTTATATTATTTTTCAAGGAGGAAGAATGAAAATTTCACCATTTAAAGTAGCAGAGACAAGATTTTCTTTCAGAAAATCAGCTAAAAAGGTTGTTCCCTTTTTAGTAGTAGGATTGATGTTAGCAGCGGGTGATAGTGTATATGCCTATTCCGGAGGAAATGGATCGATTGCGCGTGGGGATGATTATCCTACTTACTATAAAAATGGGAGTCAGGAAATTGATAAGTGGCGCATGTACTCTCGTCAGTGTACTTCATTTGCAGCCTTTCGCTTGAGTAGTGTCAATGGTTTTGAGATTCCAGGAGCTTATGGAAATGCGAATGAATGGGGGTATCGTGCTCGTCGTGAAGGCTATCGTGTAGATAGTGTACCAACGATTGGATCTATTGCTTGGTCTACTGCAGGAGGATATGGTCATGTTGCCTGGGTTTCAAATGTAATGGGGGATAATATAGAAATTGAGGAATACAACTATGGTTATACAGGATCCTATAATAAACGAATTATAAAAGCAAATACGATGACAGGATTTATTCATTTTAAAGATTTGGAGGGAGGTAATGTAGTAAGTAGTAGCAAAGTATTCAATAGTCAACCTTCTTCGACAGGAGGAACTCATTATTTTAAGAATAAGGCAGCTATAAAAAATCAACCTTTAGTTAGTGCAACTTCAATTGCATATTATTCTCCAGGTGAGAGTGTTCATTATGATCAGGTACTTGAAAAAGATGGGTATAAGTGGTTGAGTTATATATCTTATAGTGGAAGTCGTCGCTATATTCAGTTAGAGGAGGTTGTGTCATCGCAGAATCAAACAGAAGGTAGTTCCAATGATGTTCTGACTGTTGGTTGGAAGAAAATAAATGGTAATTGGTATCATTTTAAATCAAATGGTTCTAAATCAACGGGATGGCTGAAAGATGGTTCTAGCTGGTATTATTTGAAAACATCTGGTGAAATGCAGACAGGTTGGTTAAAGGAAAATGGGGTTTGGTATTATCTGGATGGTTCAGGGGCAATGAAAACAGGCTGGTATCAAGTGTCTGGTAAGTGGTATTATTCTTACTCTTCAGGTGCCTTAGCTGTCAATACGACGGTGGATGGCTACAGAGTAAATAGTGATGGTGTGAGAGTATAGAAAAAGTAGGAAATTTTTCCTACTTTTTCTGTAAGCAGTTTCCTTGACATTTTTTTTATTTTGCGCTATCATATGTCCATATAATATATGGGAGTCTGTGTACAGTCTGAGAGGAAGCGTTAAGCTTCGACCGCACCTGATCTGGGTAATGCCAGCGTAGGGAACGATACTTAGTCTATTCTTGACCTTTTCCATATATGGTAAAGGTTTTTCTTTTTGTAAAAAGGAAAACGAGAAGAGGAGGTTCTTATGAAAGCAAGCATCGCCTTGCAAGTTTTACCCCTATCGCAGGGGATTGATCGGATAGCTGTTATCGATCAGGTCATTGCTTATCTGCAAGCTCAAGAAGTGACCATGGTGGTGACACCATTTGAAACGGTCTTGGAAGGGGAGTTTGATGAGCTTATGCGCATTCTCAAAGAAGCGCTAGAGATGGCAGGGCAGGAGGCAGATAATGTCTTTGCCAATGTCAAAATAAATGTAGGAGAGATTTTAAGTATTGATGAGAAACTTGAAAAGTATACTGAGACGACACATTAGTCTATTGGGCTTTCTAGGAGTCTTGTCAATCTGGCAGTTAGCAGGTTTTCTTAAACTTCTCCCCAAGTTTATCCTGCCGACACCTCTTGAAATTCTCCAGGCCTTTGTTCGTGATAGAGAATTTCTCTGGCACCATAGCTGGGCGACCTTGAGAGTGGCTTTACTGGGGTTGGTTTTGGGAGTTTTGATTGCCTGTCTCATGGCTGTACTTATGGATAGTTTGACTTGGCTCAATGACCTGATTTACCCTATGATGGTGGTCGTTCAGACCATTCCGACCATTGCCATAGCTCCTATCTTGGTCTTGTGGCTAGGTTATGGGATTTTGCCCAAGATTGTCTTGATTATCTTGACGACAACTTTTCCTATCATCGTCAGTATTTTGGACGGCTTTAGGCATTGTGACAAGGATATGCTGACCTTGTTTAGTCTGATGTGGGCCAAGCCTTGGCAAATCCTATGGCATTTTAAAATTCCAGTCAGCCTGCCTTACTTTTATGCAGGTCTGAGGGTCAGTGTCTCCTACGCTTTTATCACAACAGTGGTATCTGAGTGGTTGGGAGGCTTTGAAGGACTAGGTGTCTACATGATTCAGTCCAAGAAACTGTTTCAGTATGATACTATGTTTGCTATTATTATTCTGGTATCGATTATCAGCCTTCTTGGTATGAAATTGGTCGATGTCAGTGAAAAATATGTTATTAAATGGAAACGTTCGTAGAATGAGAATGTTTCTGAAAAAGAAAAGAGGAAATCAAAATGAAAAAAACATGGAAAGTGTTTTTAACGCTTGTGACAGCTCTTGTAGCTGTTGTGCTTGTGGCCTGTGGCCAAGGAACTGCTTCTAAGGATAACAAAGAGGTAGAACTCAAGAAGATTGACTTTATCCTAGACTGGACACCAAATACCAACCACACAGGGCTTTATGTGGCCAAGGAAAAAGGTTATTTCAAAGAAGCTGGAGTGGATGTTGATTTGAAATTGCCACCAGAAGAAAGTTCTTCTGATTTGGTTATCAATGGTAAGGCACCATTTGCAGTGTATTTCCAAGACTACATGGCTAAAAAATTGGAAAAAGGTGCAGGAATTACTGCCGTTGCAGCTATCGTAGAACACAATACATCAGGAATCATCTCTCGTAAATCTGATAATGTAAGCAGTCCAAAGGACTTGGTTGGTAAGAAATACGGAACTTGGAATGACCCAACTGAACTTGCTATGTTGAAAACATTGGTAGAGTCACAAGGTGGGGACTTTGATAAAGTCGAAAAAGTACCAAACAACGATTCAAACTCTATCACACCGATTGCCAATGGAGTATTTGACACTGCTTGGATCTACTACGGTTGGGATGGTATCCTTGCCAAATCTCAAGGTGTAGATGCTAATTTCATGTACTTGAAAGACTACGTTAAAGAATTTGACTACTACTCACCAGTTATCATCGCCAACAACGACTATTTGAAAGACAACAAAGAAGAAGCTCGCAAAGTTATCCAAGCTATCAAAAAAGGCTACCAATACGCTATGGAGCATCCAGAAGAAGCAGCTGATATCCTCATTAAGAATGCACCTGAACTCAAGGAAAAACGTGACTTTGTCATCGAATCTCAAAAATACTTGTCAAAAGAATACGCAAGCGACAAGGAAAAATGGGGTCAATTTGATGCAGCTCGCTGGAATGCCTTCTACAAATGGGATAAAGAAAATGGTATCCTTAAAGAAGATTTGACAGACAAAGGCTTCACCAACGAATTTGTGAAATAATGACAGAAATAAGACTAGAACACGTCAGTTATGCTTATGGCGAAGAGAGGATTTTAGAGGACATCAATCTGAAAGTCACCTCAGGTGAAGTGGTTTCTATCTTAGGCCCAAGTGGTGTAGGAAAGACCACACTCTTTAATCTGATCGCTGGGATTTTAGAAGTTCAGTCAGGGAGAATTGTCCTTGATGGTGAAGAAAATCCCAAGGGGCGCGTGAGTTATATGTTGCAAAAGGATCTGCTCTTGGAGCACAAGACGGTGCTTGGTAATATCATTCTGCCCCTCTTGATTCAAAAGGTGGATAAGGCAGAAGCTATTGCTCGCGCAGATGAAATTCTTGCGACATTTCAGTTGACAGCTGTAAGAGATAAATACCCTCATGAACTCAGTGGAGGGATGCGCCAGCGTGTAGCCTTACTCAGGACCTATCTTTTCGGGCACAAGCTCTTTCTCTTAGATGAAGCCTTTAGTGCCTTGGATGAGATGACCAAGATGGAACTCCACGCTTGGTACCTTGAAATTCACAAGCAGTTGCACCTGACAACATTGATTATTACTCATAGTATCGAGGAGGCCCTCAATCTCAGCGACCGCATCTATATCTTGAAAAATCGCCCTGGGCAGATTGTTTCAGAAATTAAACTAGATTGGTCTGAAGATGAGGACAAGGAAGTTCAAAAGATTGCCTACAAACGTCAAATTTTGGCAGAATTAGGCTTAGATAAGTAGAAAAATAGGGAGTTGGTGAAGATTATCCTTTACCAGCGCCCTTTTTCTTTTAAAAATGAGAAAATTTCGGTATAATAGTCAAAGATAGTCAAGGTTTAAAGAGAGAGGTGGGTTTGTAATGAGATTTAAAAATACATCGGATCATATTGAGGCCTACATCAAGGCGATTTTAGATCAATCTGGAATTGTGGAGTTGCAACGGAGTCAGTTGGCAGATACTTTTCAGGTTGTTCCTAGTCAGATTAACTATGTGATCAAGACACGCTTTACGGAAAGTAGAGGCTACTTGGTTGAAAGTAAGCGTGGTGGCGGAGGCTACATTCGTATAGGACGGATTGAGTTTTCTAGTCATCATGAAATGCTCCGAGAGCTACTTTATTCGATTGGCGAGCGGGTCAGTCAAGAAATTTATGAGGATATTCTACAGCTTTTGGTTGAGCAGGAATTGATGACCAAGCAGGAGATGAATTTGCTAGTATCAGTAGCTTTGGATCGCGTTTTAGGAGAAGAAGCTCCAGTTGTTCGTGCTAATATGCTACGACAGGTCATACAAGAGGTAGATAGAAAAGGGAAGTAAGATGAACTATTCAAAAGCATTGAATGAATGTATCGAAAGTGCCTACATGGTGGCTGGCCATTTTGGAGCTCGTTACCTAGAGTCTTGGCACTTGTTGATTGCCATGTCCAATCACAGTTATAGTGTGGCAGGGGCAACTTTAAATGATTATCCATATGAGATGGACCGTTTAGAAGAAGTAGCTTTGGAACTGACTGAAACGGACTATAGCCAGGATGAAACCTTTACGGAATTGCCGTTCTCCCATCGTTTGCAGGTTCTTTTTGACGAAGCAGAGTATGTAGCGTCAGTGGTCCATGCTAAGGTGCTAGGGACGGAGCACGTCCTCTATGCGATCTTGCATGATGGCAATGCCTTGGCTACTCGTATCTTGGAGAGAGCTGGTTTTTCTTATGAAGATAAGAAAGATCAGGTCAAGATTGCTGCCCTACGTCGAAATCTAGAAGAACGTGCAGGCTGGACTCGTGAAGACCTCAAGGCTCTACGCCAACGCCATCGTACAGTGGCTGACAAGCAAAATTCTATGGCTAATATGATGGGGATGCCCCAGACTCCGAGTGGTGGTCTCGAGGACTATACGCATGATTTGACAGAGCAAGCGCGTTCTGGCAAGTTAGAACCAGTCATCGGTCGGGATAAGGAAATCTCACGTATGATTCAAATCTTGAGTCGAAAGACCAAGAACAATCCTGTCTTGGTTGGGGATGCAGGTGTCGGAAAAACTGCTCTGGCACTTGGTCTTGCCCAGCGTATTGCTAGTGGTGACGTGCCTGCGGAAATGGCTAAGATGCGCGTGTTAGAGCTTGATTTGATGAATGTCGTGGCAGGGACACGCTTCCGTGGTGACTTTGAAGAACGCATGAACAATATCATCAAGGATATTGAAGAAGATGGCCAAGTCATTCTCTTTATCGATGAACTTCATACCATCATGGGTTCTGGGAGTGGAATTGACTCAACTCTGGATGCGGCCAATATCTTGAAGCCAGCCTTGGCGCGTGGAACTTTGAGAACGGTTGGTGCGACAACTCAGGAAGAGTACCAAAAACACATTGAAAAAGATGCGGCCCTTTCTCGTCGATTCGCTAAAGTAACGATTGAAGAGCCAAGTGTGGCCGACAGCATGACCATTTTACAAGGCTTGAAGGCGACTTATGAGAAACATCACCGTGTGCAAATCACAGATGAAGCAGTTGAAACAGCTGTTAAGATGGCTCATCGTTACTTGACTAGTCGCCATTTGCCAGACTCTGCTATCGATCTCTTAGATGAAGCGGCAGCAACGGTGCAAAATAAGTCTAAGCATGTAAAAGCAGACGATTCTGGCTTAAGTCCAGCTGACAAGGCCTTGATGGATGGTAAGTGGAAACAGGCAGCCCAGCTAATCGCAAAAGAAGAGCAAGTACCTGTCTATAAAGACTTGGTGACAGAGTCTGATATTTTGACCACCTTGAGTCGCTTATCAGGTATTCCAGTTCAAAAACTGACTCAAACGGATGCTAAGAAATACTTAAACTTGGAAGCTGAATTGCATAAACGTGTCATCGGTCAAGATCAAGCAGTTTCAAGCATTAGCCGTGCCATTCGCCGCAATCAGTCTGGTATTCGTAGTCACAAGCGCCCGATTGGTTCCTTTATGTTCTTAGGACCCACAGGTGTCGGGAAGACCGAATTGGCCAAGGCTCTAGCAGAAGTTCTTTTTGATGACGAATCAGCCCTTATCCGCTTTGATATGAGTGAGTATATGGAGAAATTTGCAGCCAGTCGTCTCAACGGAGCTCCTCCAGGCTATGTGGGCTATGAAGAAGGTGGGGAGTTGACCGAGAAGGTTCGCAACAAACCATATTCCGTTCTCCTTTTTGACGAGGTAGAGAAGGCCCACCCAGATATCTTTAATGTTCTCTTGCAGGTCTTGGATGACGGTGTCTTGACCGATAGCAAGGGCCGCAAGGTTGACTTTTCAAATACCATTATCATCATGACGTCAAATCTTGGTGCGACAGCCCTTCGGGATGACAAGACCGTCGGTTTTGGGGCTAAGGATATTCGTTTTGACCAGGAAAATATGGAAAAACGCATGTTTGAAGAGCTGAAAAAGGCTTATAGACCGGAGTTTATCAACCGTATTGATGAAAAGGTGGTCTTCCATAGCCTTTCTAGCGACCATATGCAGGAAGTGGTGAAGATTATGGTCAAACCTTTAGTGGCAAGTTTGGCTGAAAAAGGCATTGACTTGAAATTACAAGCTTCCGCACTGAAATTGTTAGCAAATCAAGGATATGACCCAGAGATGGGAGCTCGTCCACTTCGCAGAACCCTGCAAACAGAAGTGGAGGACAAGTTGGCAGAACTTCTTCTTAAGGGAGATTTGGTGGCAGGCAACACACTTAAGATTGGTGTTAAAGCAGGCCAGTTAAAATTTGATATTGCATAAAAATGGAGAATCAGGAGCAATCTTGATTTTCTTTTTTGCTACTTTTTTATAAAAAACAATAAAAAACTATTGACAAAACAAAAATATAGTTTATAATAAAAACATAGATAACGAAAATATCAAAAAATATAAAAAGATAATGCGTTTATGAAAAAGAAAACAGCAGTGGTATTTGGGACCTTTGCTCCGCTTCATCAAGGACATATCGATCTGATTCAGCGAGCGAAGCGGCTATGTGACCAGGTCTGGATTGTCGTTTCAGGCTATGAGGGAGACAGAGGGGAACAGGTAGGCTTAACGCTTCAAAAAAGATTCCGCTATATCCGAGAGGCCTTTGGTGATGACGAGTTGACCTCGGTTTGTAAGTTAGATGAGACCAATCTTCCTCGTTACCCTATGGGCTGGCAGGAGTGGTTGGACCAAATGTTAGAGGAGCTTTCCTATGATGAAATCCAGCAAGAACTAATTTTCTTTGTGGGAGAAGCAGACTACCAGCAAGAATTATCAAATCGTGGTTTTGAGACTGTTTTGCAAGAAAGAAAGTTTGGTATCTCAGCAACTATGATTCGAGAAAACCCAAGCAAATATTGGAAATATATCGCTCAACCCTTCCGTCGTCAGTTTACAAAGAAAGTGTTGATTATGGGAAGTGCCAGCAATGGGAAGACCACTCTGACCAAGGATTTGGCAAGGTATTACGATGCACCCGTCAGTCTGGAATACGCGCGTGAATACCAGATCAAAAACAATGTCCGCGACGATGAATTGACTCCAAAAGATTACTATTATCTCCTGTTGGGCCAGTATGACCAGACCTCTAAGTTAATTGACAGCAATGCCAATAGGGGACTGGTGATAGCAGATACCAACTCCTTAGTAACCAAGGGATACTATGATTATTATATGGAGACTGAGGATCAAGAGGACTTATCAGGAGAAACCTTTGATAATCTCTTTGTTTCGATCTTGGCTAAGGAAAAATGGGACTTGATTCTCTTTGTGCAGCCTGTCGGCTCCTATGTCAATGACGGATTTAGAGATATGACTATGGCAGAAGACCATATTCGTCACAGTTTTTCCCAGCATTTGGATCAGATGAGAGAGCGATATTTAACAACAATTCCACTAGTTTATCTAGCTGAGGATTATCTAGGAAATTATGAAGCAGCAAAAGTGGCTATTGATGCCATTTACCAAGCAGATTAGGATAAAAATATGAAAAAACTAACTGAAAAAATCACACAATTTATCGAAAACTTTAAAAATGTCCATGCGGAAGCCCGCAAGATTGGTTTTGCAGGAATCATGAACCTGCTCTGGAAAGATCTTTTTGTCGGTCGTAGCCTCTTCCAGTGGTTGTATCTCATCGTCCTGTCAAGTGTTCCCTTGATCTTGGAATTTACGCAAAATACAGAAAGTCATGACTGGATGAGCTTGTTTGCATCTTGGACTGGGATTGTCTGTGTTATCTTGGTAGCAGAAGGGCGTGCAAGCAATTATCTCTTTGGGGCCATTAACTCTGCTATCTATTTGGTTTTGGCTATGAATGCGACTTTTTATGGTGAAGTTTTGACGACTGTTTACTTCTTTGTCATGCAGCCGATTGGTCTCTATGCTTGGCTGTCCAATCGTATCAATGACCAAGGAAAAGTAGAAGAATCTCACTTTGAAGCTAAGAAATTATCTGTGCTTGACTGGCTCAAGTACTTGGCTTTGACTGCTATCATTTGGATTGGTATGGGCTTGGCATACCAAAGTATCCATAGTGTTCGCCCTTTCCGTGATAGTGTTACCGATGCGACCAATGGTGTCGGTCAGCTCTTGATGACACGTCTCTACCGTGAACAATGGATTTTCTGGATTGCAACCAATCTTTTTAGTATCTACCTCTGGTGGGGTGAAAATATCCATATCCAAGGGATGTACTGGGTTTACACACTCAATAGTCTAGTAGGTTGGTACCAATGGACCAAGGCAGTTCGTAAGGAGGCATAAAATGGCAGACATAAAGATTCCAGAAGGGATGACGGAAAAAGAATATTTTGAAATTCATGCCAGTCAGGAGGAGTTTTTAGACTGGTACTACAAGCAGGAACTCCCTCAATACGAAAAACCAAGTGTGACGGTGGATATGGTAGCCTACTGCTTTGTCGAAGGAAAGATCAAGCTCTTATTAATTCGTCGCAAGGCTCACCCTTATCAAAATTGTTTGGCTCTTGTTGGAGGATTTATGGACAAGGGCGAAGATGCTGCGCATGCCTGTCAGCGTGAGGTGAGAGAAGAAGTCAATCTCGATCTTCCTTTGGAAAAAATCGAGCAATTGATGACCGTATCGACTCCCGGCCGTGACCCACGGGGCTGGACAGTGACCATTGCCCACTTGGTTTATTTGCCTAGTCGTGCATTAGAACTTGTTCAAGCAGGAGACGATGCCAAGGATGTGGTTTTTGTAGATGTCGATTTTCAGACGGGTAAGTGCTTCTTAGAGGGAGTAGAGTTGGAGGAGCAAGCTTTCGCTTTTGACCATTATGCCATTATCCAAGAATCCATCAAACGAATCCAAGGCCGTCTCGACTGGAATCCGACCTTCCTTTATCTGCTGGAGGAGGAGTTCACTGTCTACGAAGGAACTGAACTGGTCAATCTTATCAACCCCGGTCGTCCAATCGTCAGCAATAACTTTCTCGTAAAATACGGAGAATATGTAGAAGAAGTCGGACTCAAACGAGTACCTAAAAAGAAACCAAGAAAAACCTATCGATTGAAATAAAAAACGAGGTCGGGAAAAAGCTCCCGACTTCTTTATTTGCTGTTGCGACTGTTTTAGGGATGGCTATCTTTCTTAGAATTACTCAACATGTGAGTAAAGAAGTCTTTGTATCGATACTTGAGATAGTTCTCATGTAAAAATAACAAAGATATATAGAAAATCATAAAAACTGTAGTCAGATAAAACACATCAAATGCAGTTCGCGCATAGTAAGTGGCTGATTGATAAGAGCCAATAGCTGCCACAATCAACCAAGGAAGATACTTGTAATACTTATTTAGCATAAGAATGCACCTCCTATATTCTATTTCAACGTTATTATATTCCTTTGTACTTAAAGATGAAAGCGATTACACAAAAACAAATTCAAATTTTTAATAGGAAAATCTCCTGTTTTTCTGTTTTATTACGAATAGAAGAGTAGGAGGAGTAAATGTATCTAAATTATGTGAGATTTTTAAAATAGTTTAGATAAATTATTGACATATTTAAATCTGAATGTTACAATAATATTACAAAAAGATTTCGTTATATTTCTAAAACATTACAAAGGAGTAGAAAAATGAAAATGAAAAAGAAAACCTATATCAAATTGATGGCAGCAACTGTATTGGCTTCTACCTTGCTATTAGGAGCTTGTGGAAATAAAAAGGAAACAACTCAAGCAAGCAGTTCTTTTAAGACAAGCCAATCATCAAGTTCTAAAGCAACTTCTGCTAGCGAAGAAAGCAAGACTCAGAAATCCTCAAGTTCAGCTTCATCTGAAAAGTCCAAGGCGTCTACTGACCAGTCTGCAGTAACTACAACATCATCACCAGCAACACCTGCACCAGAGCAAAGACAAGGTCAAGAGGTGTCTAATCAACAGGCAGCTAGTCAACAAACTCCTGCTCAGTCTCCTTCAACTCAACAGTCTCCTCAAGCCCAGTCTAACCAATCAAGCTATGACCCAACAACTGACCGCAAACTTCAAGACAAACAAGCAGAGCAAAATAAACGCTACAAGGGTGTTTTAGCCATGGTAGATGGTGATTTCTCAGCAGCAGCTGGCAACTGGAAGGGAGCAAATGGCGAAACCATCACAGTTTCATCAGGTGGTCAATTTACAGTAGAATCTGCTGATGGAAAGAAAGAAAGTTACTCTATCAGAGGCTACTCTTATACTCTTGATAGTGGCAAGTATAATGCCAAAATCGGTGGAGGAAAAGTCATCCAAATTACAACAGGAGCGGATGGCAAGGTTTCCAGTGTTGCTTTGAGTCAATAATAACTCTCAGTATTTAAGTTTTTACAATCAAAGAAAATCCATCAGCTCAATAAGGGTTGACGGATTATTTTATACTTGTACTTGGGTTAAAAATTCTTCTGTAGTAAGAATTTGAGCAAATTCATCTTGTAGAGAAAGGAGATTAATCTCATGGATAGTCTCAGGAGAGATGGCCTGACCGTTTTTGTTAGATAGGGTAAAACTGGCAGTGGCATCTGCTAGTAAAGTGACTTCAAAACCAAGATTTGCTGCCATTCGTGTCGTAGTAGATACACAATGAGGTAGGGTCAAACCAACAACGACTAAATGACAAATCTGATTTTTTCGTAAATATGTTTCAAGATTTGTTCCAATAAAGGCGCTATTAACCGTTTTTTGAAAGACAGGTTCGGAGGTGATTGGCTCAAATCCACTTTTAAACTCCTGATTTTGTTTGTTATGAAATTGCGACTGGGGATTGTCAGATATGTGTTGAACGTGTAAGACTGGAAGACCGTGTTTACGAAAGTATGCCAGTACCCTCAGTGCTTGATGTTCAGCTTGAGGGTTGTTTCGTTCTCGCCAGATAGGGTTATCAAATGCTTTTTGCATATCGATAATCAGTAGAGCAGTATGAACCATTTTAAGCCTTATCCAATTGCAAGAGAGCTTCAATCTCTGCTAGGGTGCTAGCTTGTGAAATGGCTCCACGGAGTTTGGCAGCGCCAGATGTTCCACGGAGGTAGTGAGGAGCGAGGCCACGGAATTCACGAACTGCGACGTTTTCTCCTTTGAGGTTAATCAATCGTTTCAAGTGTTCGTAGGCGATTTTCATCTTGTCTTCAAAGGTCAAATCAGGTAGGATTTCTCCTGTTTCAAAGTAGTGGTTGATTTGGTTAAAGAGGTAAGGATTCCCCATGGCAGCACGGCCAATCATGACTGCGTCAGCACCGACTTCTTCGATGCGTTGTTTGGCTTCTTGAACCGTACGGATGTCACCGTTGGCGATGAATGGAATCTTGGTTAGAGCTTGGGCAACCTTGTGAAGGGTCTCAAGGTCAGCGTGACCTGTGTACATTTGTTCACGGGTACGGCCATGCATGGCGAGGGCAGAAACACCTGCAGCTTCAGCGGCCAGGGCATTTTCTACTGCCAGAGACGGGTCAGCCCAGCCTGTACGCATTTTGACAGTAAGGGGGATATCAAGGACAGATTGGACCTTGTTGATGATCGAGTAGATCTTGTCTGGATCCTTGAGCCACATAGCGCCAGCTTCGTTCTTCACGATTTTGTTAACTGGGCAGCCCATGTTGATATCGACGATATCGGTCTTGGTGTTTTCTTGGATGAATTCTGCTGCGCGTGCTAGGCTGTCTTCATCACTACCAAAAAGTTGGATAGAAACAGGGTTTTCGCCTTCATCGATATGAAGCATGTGCAGGGTTTTTTCGTTGTTGTATTGGATTCCCTTGTCAGAGACCATTTCCATGACAACGAGTCCAGCACCGAGCTCTTTTGCGATGGTACGAAAGGCTGAGTTGGTCACACCAGCCATGGGTGCTAAAACGGTACGATTGGGAATCTCAACATTGCCAATCATAAAGGGTGTATTAAGATTTGTCACGAATGAGTTCCTCCAGGTCGTTTTCATCAAAGTTGTAAGTTGTTTGGCAGAATTGACAAGTGATTTCTGCCCCATGGTCTTCCTCTTTCATTTCCTGCAAGTCTGAGCTTGGAAGGCTAGCAAGAGCGTTCATAAAGCGCTCATGGCTACAGTCACATTGGAAACAGATTTCTTCTTCAGAAAGACGCTTGTAGGCCTCGTCACCGTAGATTGCCTTGAGGAGGGCTTCGATATGGTCGTCGCTTTCCAGAAGGGTTGAGATAGCTGGCATTTCTTGGATGCGTTTTTCAAAGCGAGCAATCTCTTCTTCCTTAGCTCCTGGCAAGACTTGAACTAGGAAACCACCAGCAACCTTGACCTTGTCTTCTTCGTCTAAAAGGACATTGAGACCGACTGCTGAAGGGGTTTGTTGACTTTCAGTCAGGTAAAAGGCAAGGTCTTCACCGATTTCCCCAGAGATAAGGGGAGTCATAGAGTTGTAAGGATTTCCAGTACCGTAGTCTGTGATAACGAGGAATTGACCGTTTCCAACAAAAGGTCCGACTAGGACTTCACCAGTTGCAGTCTTTTTGATATCGACACCAGGATTTTGAACGTAACCTTTGACGTTCCCCTTGGTATCAGCGACGGTGATGATAGCACCTAGTGAGCTAGATCCCAGCACCTTAACTGTTAGTTTAGTATTTCCTTTTTCATTGGCTGCGAGAATCTGGCTAGCGATAAGAGTTCGACCAAGCGCTACAGTTGAGCTAGCTTGGGTTTGGTGTTTTTCTTGAGCAGTGCGGACGGTTTCTGTGCTGTCAAGGACAAAAGCACGAAAGGCGCCACTTTCTGATATAGTTTTAATAATTTTATCCATAGCTACTATTTTAGCATAAAAATGCCCAAAGGGGGAGCCGTGTGTTTGCTGATTTTTAGGATAATGGACCAGGAAATCAGCATGAAAATAAAAAGAGAAACAGATTATTTCAGCATTTGTAAGATTTATGCTATGCTTAAGGTAGAAAATGAAAGGGGTAATAAATGTATTTAGGAGATTTGATGGAAAAGGCTGAATCTGGCCAATTTTCAATCCTTTCCTTTCTATTACAAGAGTCTCAGACGACCGTCAAGGCTGTAATGGAGGAAACAGGATTTTCAAAAGCAACCCTAACCAAATATGTCACCCTACTCAATGACAAGGCTTTGGACAGTGGCTTAGAGCTGAACATCTCCTTAGAAGATGAAAATCTGCGCCTGTCGATTGGTGCAGCTACCAAGGGGAGAGAGATTCGGAGCCTGTTTTTGGAGAATGCTGTTAAATACCAGATTCTTGTTTATCTTCTCTACCACCAACAGTTTTTGGCCCATCAGCTGGCTCAAGAATTGATGATTAGCGAGGCTACGCTTGGTCGCCACTTGGCTGGTTTAAATCAGATTTTGTCAGAATTTGATTTATCCATCCAAAATGGACGGTGGCGAGGTCCAGAGCATCAGATTCGCTATTTCTATTTCTGTCTTTTTCGCAAGGTATGGTCTAGTCAGGAATGGGAAGGTCACATGCAGAAATCAGAGAGAAAGCAGGATATTGCTACTCTAGAAGAAATCTGCGGTGCTAGCTTGTCTTCGGGCCAGAAATTGGATTTGGTTCTCTGGGTTCATATCAGTCAACAGCGTCTTCGGGTCAATGCCTGTCAGTTTCAAGTCATAGAAGAAAAAATGCGAGGGTATTTTGACAATATTTTCTACCTTCGTTTGCTGAGAAAGGCTCCGTCCTTTTTCGCTGGGCAACACATCCCTCTCGGAACTGAGGATGGTGAGATGATGATTTTCTTCTCCTTCCTCCTATCTCATCGCATTCTTCCTCTTCATACTATGGAGTATATTCTTGGATTTGGAGGGCAGTTGGCAGATTTGCTGACGCAGTTGATTCAAGAAATGAAGAAGGAGGAACTATTGGGGGACTATACAGAGGACCATGTCACCTATGAACTTAGTCAGCTTTGTGCTCAAGCCTATCTCTATAAGGGCTATATTTTACAGGATCGCTACAAGTATCAGTTAGAGAATCGTCATCCATATTTGTTGATGGAACATGATTTTAGGGGAACGGCAGAGGAGATTTTTCATGCTCTACCTGCCTTTCAGCAGGGGACGGATTTGGATAAGAAAATTCTCTGGGAATGGCTCCAGTTGATAGAATATATGGCTGAAAATGGTGGCCAGCATATGCGGATTGGTCTGGATTTGACATCTGGTTTTCTTGTCTTTTCAAGGATGGCTGCCATTTTGAAACGGTATTTGGAATATAATCGTTTTATTACCATTGAAGCCTATGACCGAACTCGACATTATGATTTGCTGGTTACCAATAACCCGATTCATAGGAAGGAACAAACACCAGTCTATTATTTAAAAAATGACTTGGATATGGAAGATTTGGTGGCTATTCGTCAGTTATTATTCACTTAAAAGGCTTGGTTGTTCCAGGTCTTTTTTGTGAAATTCACACAATCTACTCACATTTTTTTAAAAATTAAAAAAAGTTGATGAACAAGAAAGCGCTTTATTTTGTATACTAGTTAGTGTAAAGAGGAAACATCCTCAAGATCTTTATCAGGAGGACAGCACATGTCACAAGAAAAATACATCATGGCCATTGACCAGGGGACTACAAGCTCTCGTGCCATTATTTTCAACAAAAAAGGAGAAAAGGTCAGCTCGAGTCAAAAAGAGTTTACCCAGATTTTCCCTCAGGCAGGTTGGGTAGAGCACAATGCCAATGAAATTTGGAATTCCGTCCAGTCAGTTATTGCGGGAGCTTTCATCGAAAGTGGTGTCAAGCCAAATCAAATCGAAGCAATCGGGATTACCAACCAGCGTGAAACAACTGTCGTCTGGGATAAGAAAACAGGACTTCCTATCTACAATGCTATCGTTTGGCAGTCACGCCAGACAGCTCCTTTGGCTGAACAACTAAAAAGTCAAGGTTATGTGGAAAAATTCCATGAAAAGACTGGTTTGATCATTGATGCTTACTTCTCTGCTACCAAGGTTCGTTGGATTTTAGACCATGTAGAGGGCGCTCAAGAGCGAGCAGAAAAGGGTGAATTGCTCTTTGGTACCATCGATACTTGGTTGGTTTGGAAATTGACTGACGGTGCGGCTCACGTGACGGACTACTCAAATGCAGCTCGTACCATGCTTTATAACATTAAAGAACTCAAATGGGATGATGAGATTTTGGAAATCCTCAACATTCCTAAGGCTATGTTGCCAGAAGTTCGTTCTAACTCTGAAATTTACGGTAAGACAGCGCCATTCCATTTCTATGGTGGACAAGTGCCAATCTCAGGTATGGCTGGGGACCAACAAGCAGCCCTCTTTGGTCAGTTGGCCTTTGAACCTGGTATGGTTAAAAATACTTATGGAACAGGTTCTTTCATCATCATGAATACTGGGGAAGAGATGCAGTTGTCTGAAAACAATCTTTTGACAACCATTGGTTACGGAATTAACGGCAAGGTTTACTATGCCTTGGAAGGTTCTATCTTCATCGCAGGAAGTGCCATTCAGTGGCTTCGTGACGGTCTTCGCATGGTTGAAAATTCACCAGAATCTGAAAAATACGCTCGTGATTCTCACAACAATGATGAAGTTTATGTCGTTCCAGCATTTACAGGTCTAGGTGCTCCATACTGGAACCAAAACGCTCGCGGTTCTGTCTTTGGCTTAACTCGTGGAACAAGTAAAGAAGACTTTATTAAGGCGACTTTGCAATCTATCGCTTATCAGGTGCGTGATATCATCGATACGATGCAAGTGGATGCTCAAACAGCTATCCAAGTCTTGAAAGTAGACGGTGGTGCAGCCATGAATAACTTCCTCATGCAGTTCCAAGCTGATATTTTGGGAATCGATATCGCACGCGCCAAAAACTTGGAAACAACAGCTCTAGGGGCAGCCTTCCTAGCAGGTTTGTCAGTAGGTTACTGGAAAGACTTGGATGAGTTGAAACTCTTGAACGAGACAGGAGAACTCTTTGAGCCATCTATGAACGAATCTCGCAAGGAACAACTCTACAAGGGCTGGAAGAAAGCTGTGAAAGCAACCCAAGTCTTTGCGGAAGTGGACGACTAATACTGGAAGAATAAAGCGACTTAGTTAGAAAGTGTGTAAATATGGAATTTTCAAAGAAAACACGTGAATTATCAATTCAAAAAATGCAAGAACGTACCCTGGACCTCTTGATTATCGGTGGAGGAATCACAGGGGCTGGTGTAGCTTTGCAGGCTGCAGCCAGTGGTCTTGATACTGGTTTGATTGAAATGCAGGACTTCGCAGAAGGAACATCCAGCCGTTCAACTAAATTGGTTCACGGAGGACTACGTTACCTTAAGCAATTTGATGTAGAAGTGGTATCAGATACGGTTTCTGAACGTGCAGTGGTTCAACAAATCGCACCACACATTCCAAAACCGGACCCAATGCTCTTGCCAGTTTACGATGAAGATGGAGCGACCTTTAGCCTCTTCCGTCTCAAAGTAGCCATGGATTTGTACGACCTTTTGGCAGGAGTTAACAACACACCAGCTGCAAACAAGGTTTTGAGCAAGGAAGAAGTCTTGGAACGTCAGCCAAACTTGAAGAAAGAAGGTTTGGTAGGAGGTGGGGTTTACCTTGACTTCCGTAACAACGATGCGCGTCTCGTGATTGAAAATATCAAACGTGCCAACCAAGACGGTGCCCTCATTGCTAACCACGTGAAGGCAGAAGGCTTCCTCTTTGACGAAAGTGGCAAGATTACAGGTGTCGTAGCTCGTGATTTGTTGACAGACCAAGTCTTTGAAATCAAGGCTCGTCTGGTTATCAACACGACAGGTCCTTGGAGCGACAAGGTACGCAATTTGTCTAATAAGGGAACACAATTCTCACAAATGCGTCCAACTAAGGGAGTTCACTTGGTAGTGGATTCAAGCAAGATCAAGGTTTCACAGCCAGTTTACTTTGACACAGGTTTGGGTGATGGCCGTATGATCTTTGTTCTCCCACGTGAAAACAAGACTTACTTTGGTACAACTGATACAGACTACACAGGTGATTTGGAACATCCAAAAGTGACGCAGGAAGATGTAGATTATCTACTTGGCATTGTCAACAACCGCTTCCCAGAAGCCAATATCACCATTGATGATATCGAAAGTAGCTGGGCAGGCCTTCGTCCATTGATCGCAGGCAATAGCGCTTCTGACTACAATGGAGGAAATAACGGAACCATCAGTGATGAAAGCTTTAACAACTTGATTGCGACTGTTGAATCTTACCTCTCTAAAGAAAAAACTCGTGAAGATGTAGAGGCTGCTGTTAGCAAGCTTGAAAGCAGTACCTCTGAGAAACATTTGGATCCATCTGCAGTTTCACGTGGTTCGAGCTTGGACCGAGATGACAATGGCCTCTTGACCCTTGCTGGTGGTAAAATCACAGACTACCGTAAGATGGCTGAAGGAGCTATGGAGCGCGTGGTTGACATTCTCAAAGCAGAATTTGACCGCAGCTTTAAACTCATCAACTCTAAGACTTACCCTGTTTCAGGTGGGGAATTGAACCCAGCAAATGTGGATTCAGAAATCGAAGCCTTTGCGCAACTTGGAGTGTCACGTGGTTTGGATAGCAAGGAAGCTCATTACCTAGCAAATCTTTACGGTTCAAATGCACCGAAAGTCTTTGCCCTTGCTCACAGCTTGGAACAAGCGCCAGGACTCAGCTTGGCAGATACCTTGTCCCTTCACTATGCAATGCGCAATGAGTTGGCTCTGAGCCCAGTTGACTTCCTCCTTCGTCGTACCAACCACATGCTCTTTATGCGTGATAGTTTGGATAGCATCGTTGAGCCAGTTTTGAATGAAATGGGACGATTCTATGATTGGTCAGAAGAAGAAAAAGCAGCTTACCGTGCTGACGTTGAAGCAGCTCTCGCTAACAACGATTTAGCAGAATTAAAAAATTAAGAAAAAATAAAAGAGGTGGAGGGCAGGACTCCTTGTCGCCCGCCCCTTCTTTTTAATGGAGACAGAAAGATGATGAATGAATTATTTGGAGAATTTTTGGGGACTTTAATCCTGATTCTTCTAGGAAATGGTGTTGTTGCAGGTGTGGTTCTTCCTAAAACCAAGAGCAACAGCTCAGGTTGGATTGTGATTACTATGGGGTGGGGGATTGCAGTTGCGGTTGCAGTATTTGTATCTGGCAAGCTCAGTCCAGCTCATTTAAACCCAGCTGTGACCATTGGTGTGGCCTTGAAAGGTGGTTTGCCTTGGGCATCAGTATTCCCTTATATCCTAGCTCAGTTCGCAGGGGCTATGCTCGGTCAGATTTTGGTTTGGTTGCAATTCAAACCTCACTATGAGGCAGAAGAAAATGCAGGTAATATCCTGGCAACTTTCAGTACCGGGCCAGCCATCAAGGATACAGTTTCTAACTTGATCAGTGAAATCCTTGGAACCTTTGTTTTGGTGTTGACAATCTTTGCTTTGGGACTTTACGATTTTCAGGCAGGTATCGGAACCTTTGCGGTGGGGACTTTGATTGTCGGTATCGGTCTATCACTAGGTGGGACAACAGGTTATGCCTTGAACCCTGCACGTGACCTTGGACCTCGTATCATGCACAGTATCCTTCCAATTCCAAACAAGGGAGACGGAGACTGGTCTTACGCTTGGATTCCTGTTGTGGGACCTGTTATCGGTGCAGCCTTGGCCGTTCTTGTATTCTCACTTTTCTAGTTTATACTCAATGAAAATCAAAGAGCAAACTAGGAAATTAGCCGCAGGTTGCTCAAAACAATGTTTTGAGGTTGCAGATAAGACTGACGAAGTCAGTCACATATATACGGCAAGGCGACGTTGACGCGGTTTGAATTTGATTTTCGAAGAGTATTAGAAAACAATTATTTTGATAGAGCTTAGGCAAGAGCTCAATTTCAGCAAAAAATACAGTAAATCTTCTCACAATAAAACACATAGTATCAAGTTTTTCAACACCTGATACTATGCGTTTTTTGATTTTAAGACTTTTTTCCAGTCTCTTTTTCGATTGAAGATGTAAGTATTCTAATAACTAACTTCTTAGTACTAGCCAACAACGATAATCATAATTCCTCCTAAAATTAGGAATAATAAAGGCAATAGTTTTTGTTTTTTCATGTGAAATACCTCACTTTTATTTTCTTCTATTTTATGCTAAAATATTAAAAATTAAAAACTATTCCCATATATGCTTATTGGAGAGATGCTATGAAAAAATTTGGAGAAATTTTTAAAAAGTTTCGAGAATCGAGAGGGTTTCGCTTAAAAGATGTCGAAAAAGCTGGTATATCAACATCACAGCTCTCACGTTTTGAAAAGGGAGAGACTGATTTAACCATTTCAAAATTTATGGCTATTTTGGATGAAATTAACATGCCTATTGATGAATTTATGTATGCTGTTCATGATTTTCATCGTGATGAACTGAACGAACTCTTATCAAAGGTTAGGCATTTTGTATCAAATCATGATGTTGATGGGTTGAAAAAACTACTTTATTCTCAGATGGAGTCAGATTCTAAACAAGAGAAATTTCATAAGCTTAACATTATTTTATTAAAAATTCGTTTACAAGATTTATCTGGAGAAGCTTATTATTCTGGTGATGATTTATCTTATTTAACTGACTATCTCTTTAGTGTTGAATATTGGGGATACTATGAATTATTGATTTTTTCAAATACTTTAGATGTCCTAAAACACGATGTCTTCATGCTTTTGGCTAGAGAGATGTCTAGACGTTCTGATTTTTATAAAGAAATTCCTAATAATAGACGACTGATTTCATCTATGCTATTGAACGGGTATATCACATGTATTGAAAGAGGAAAATTTCTTGATGCTTTGTATTTTGAAAAACGACTAAACCAATGCTTTTTCACTGAAACTGAAATTTATGAGCGATTGGTATTTCAGTATGCCCAATATCTATATCGCTATAAAAAAGAGATGGATTGTAAAGCAATTATTGAAATGAGGAAGTGTATTGGAGCAATGAAATTAGCGGGAAGTAACCATTTGGCAAAGAATTATGAAAGGCACTTAGAAAAAATTTTAGCAAGTAAAAAGTAATACGCAGATATGGGAAAGGAAGTATCTCGAAATAATATTTTGGTAGAATTGTCTTTAGAAATTTCAATTACGGTTGTTTTATCAGTTCATTGTATTTGAGCGATAGGATTTTTCGAAGTTGTCACCATAATTATGAATTTTGAGGTATTTAATATGCAAGTTCTATCTCCATATATTTTAAGAAAGAAAAGTGAAACAGGAGAATTATTTTTCAATAGTAAAAATAATCATTCTTTTTTCATTACAAATGATTTACAAGATGTTATGGAAAATGATTTAGAGATTAAGGAACAATATGAAAATTATTTGAATAAGTATAATTATTTTCAAGAAGAAAATGAATTCGAGAATACAATAGATTATGTTAGAAATAGTGAAACGGAGACGTTAGAATTTACAATTTTAACACATGGAGACTGTAATTTTAGATGTAAATATTGTTATGAAAAATTTGAAAATATAAAAATGAGTAGAGAAACAGAGATTGCGATAGTTGAATTTACAGAAAAACTATTATCTGAATCTATGTTTAAATCTTTACATGTATCATGGTTTGGAGGAGAGCCTTTATTGGGACTAAAAACGATAAAGAATCTTTCAGAAAAGTTTATTAGTATTTGCTCTCAAAATGGACTTGATTATTCTGCTAGTATAACAACTAATGGATATTTACTTAATGAACGAATGATTCATCAGTTGATTTTAGACTATAGAGTTAGTAATTTTCAGATAACAATTGACGGAGATGAGGAAAGTCATAATTTTCAAAGAGTGTTGCGTAATGGAAAGGGATCATATATCAAGATACTCGAGAATATCAAAGGTTTACAAAATTCAAATTTGAATTTTTATTGTAATTTAAGATTTAATATATCGAAAGAAAATTTTAATAATGTTAAGATTTTTTTAGATTCAGATGGGAAATATTTTAAGCATGATAAACGATTTAGATTTTATTTTTATAATGTAGGTAGTTGGGGTTGTGGGGAGCGTGCCCAAAATTATAAAGTGACATTACCTAATTCAGATGCTAGTTTTGAATTATCAAAGTTTGCCATAAAAAAAGGTTATAATGTTCCTGCTGCTAGAAGTATAATAACAAATTTGTTCAACTGTTATGCAAATAGAAAAAATCACTATACAATTAATGTAAAGGGTGTGATTCAAACTTGTACGGTCGCCTTGTATTCTAAATCTAATATATTTGGAAGTGTACATAGTAAGTTTAATCAAGAAAAGTTTGATAAATGGCACTTAAACATGGATTCAGATTGTAAGCAGTGTCCTATTGCTTTAATTTGTAAATCAGGATTTTGTCCGCCAAAACATAGAAGTAATAAGCAAAGAACATTATGCAATCAAATAAAAAAGAAAATTGATAAAAATCTAGAATTATTTATGTTAAATAAGGAATATTGTGATTATCTTGATGCAATAAGAGAGGGGGTGAAAAGATGATTGTAATTGAAAATAAGAGTACTACTCAACTTGATACACTTGTATTCCGTGATCATTATTGCGATGAAGATGGAAATGAGTTTTAGATTGATTTTTAAAATATAAATCGAAATTTAGTTAGTCTAGTTCAGGAGGTAGTCACTCTTAATAAACAGCATCATATATAGGTTAATTAAATTATTGTATAGTCTCAGTTGGAGTTAATTTATTTATAACTTTTAGACTGAGGCTTTTATATCTATTCGCTTTCTTTTAGATAGGCTTATTTATGAAATTTCTAAAATACATTAAAACTAATATTTTTATCTATTTTTTAATAGGAGTGCTTTTGAATAGCGGAATGGCTCTAATAAAGCCATTGTTATTGGATAAGCTATTGAATATTCGTGAAGAGCAACTTACAATTGGTACAATTTCATACTTTGTTTTATATGGCCTGTGTTTACACCTGTTTTTTTATAGCACGATGTTGCTAGCAAATTTTGTCAGTAATAATCTGCAGCGTCATCTGCAAATTCGGTTAAAAGATCAGCTTATTAAGAAACTATTTTTGAAAGAAAACGTTGTATATGATGAAAAAGTTTCAATTGTTACACAAGATATGGAACTGCTCTATAATCGCTTCTTTTTACCCCTGGATATGATAGTTGGAAGAGTTTTTATACTTTGTACAACGATTGTTTTTATTTTGGTGCAAAATTTTTGGCTTGGTCTTGTTTTTATCGTGTTTTCTTTTCTTCGACCATTACCTCAATGGGTAATGAATAATCGTTTAATGAAAAGTGGTGCAAATTTTTCGGAAATGCAAAAAGCTTTTCATCTATCTGTAGGAGATTTTTTTAAGGGAGCAGATACGATATATTTTTATGGTGCTAGTAAAGAAAACTTTGCTAAGATGAGAAAAAACAACGAGTGTTACGAGAATGCTCGTTGGAAAAATGAATGGACTAGTAATGTCGTTTATTTTTTCAATGGTCCTTTAGAATTCCTTAGTCAGGTACTACCTCTTGCACTTGGTCTTTTATTACAAAAGAGTGGTATAGAGTTAACAACAGCTAGTTTGGTCTCTATGTATATAGCTACAATGAATCTTAGCGGACCTATTCAAAGAATTATGTATAGCATATCTGATATACAGCGATCGCAAACAGTGAAAGAAAAAATATTTTCATTATTGGAAGAATCTTGTTTAGAAACATCATATCCGACAGTCGAATCTTTAGCTGAGCTAGTTTTGGAGGGCGTTTCAAAACAGGTTGGAGAGCAAGTGCTCTTTTATGATTTGTCACTTAGACTAACTAAGCCAAGTAAAGTTTTAATAAAGGGAGCTAGTGGTACCGGAAAGTCAACTCTCCTACAATTGGTAGCAGGAAAGATAAGTCCGAATAGTGGTAGAATTATCGTACGTGATAAATCAGGTCGAGAATTTACTCATTATCAAGGGAATATCGCTTATATCTCTCAGAATCCATTTTTCAGACATGGGACAATCCGAGAAAATTTAACATTAGGACAGGAGATTTCAGATAAAGAATTACTCTGTTGCCTAGAACAAGTTGGTTTAACGAATGAAATCACCAATATCTTGGATTATCAACTGGTAAATAATGGAGAAAACATTTCAGGTGGACAACGTTTACGACTTGAATTAGTTCGCTGTCTGCTTCGACAAAAAGACATTGTGTTGGCGGATGAGGTCACATCATCCTTAGACAAGGACAATGCATATCAAGTGCGCCAGTTACTTTTGCAGTTGCCTATCATTTTGATTGAAGTTGCTCATCATATTGATTCAGAAACGGTTTATAATCAAGTAATTGATTTGGGAAAATATAGAATAAAATAAATAGACTTGTTCGGCATCTTGCTAGATATAATATATATGTATATTACGTATTGTTTTAGCTGATTTAAAGATGTGAAAACTAAAAACTATGGCTAAGTTGGAATGTTAAAAATTCAATTTCTGACCACCTAATCTTGTGTCAAATAGTTATCAAACAAAGTCTAGTCTACCATTTATCAGTTAAATATTTTTATGTTATGGGAGCGTTACATGTCTAATTCATTTATTAAGTTGTTAGTCTCTCAATTGTTTGCAAATTTAGCAGATATTTTCTTTAGAGTAACAATCATTGCTAACATATACATTATTTCAAAATCAGTAATTGCCACGTCACTAGTTCCCATTTTAATAGGGATATCCTCTTTTGTTGCGAGTCTTTTAGTTCCTTTAGTTACTAAAAGGATAGCGCTCAATAGGGTTTTATCTTTATCCCAATTTGGAAAGACTATATTATTGGCGATACTGGTAGGACTGTTTACCGTAATGCAATCAGTAGCGCCTTTGGTGATCTATCTATTTGTTGTTACAATTTCCATATTAGATGGTTTTGCAGCACCCGTTTCCTATGCTATTGTACCGCGCTATGCGACCGATTTGGGTAAGGCTAACTCAGCCTTATCAATGAGTGGTGAAGCCGTTCAATTGGTGGGGTGGGGGTTAGGTGGACTCTTGTTTGCAACAATTGGTTTGTTACCTACCACGTTTATCATTTTAATCTTGTATATAATTTCTAGCTTTCTGATGTTATTTCTTCCTAAGGCTGAAGTGGAGGTGTTAGAGTCAGAAACTAATCTTGAAATTTTACTCAAAGGTTGGAAGTTAGTTGCTAGAGATCCTAGATTAAGACTTTTTGTATTGGCAAATTTATTTGAAATTTTCTCAAATACAATTTGGGTTTCTTCCATTATGCTTGTTTTTGTAACGGAGTTATTAAATAAAACGGAAAGTTACTGGGGATATTCTAATACAGCATACTCTATTGGTATTATAATTAGTGGCTTAATGGCTTTTAGGCTATCTGAAAAGTTCCTTGCTGCTAAATGGGAAAGTATTCTTTTTCCTCTAGTAGCCATGGCAATAGTGACATTGACTATTCTATATTTTCCAAACGAACAGATGTTTTTAGTATTTTCAGCTTTAGTTGGTATGTTATCGCAACTAAAAGAAGTTACTGAAAGTGTATTTCTTCAGGAAACAGTAGAGGAAAATCATTTGGTTAATGTCTATTCCGTTCTTGAAGTGATTTCGACACTATCATTTTCAGTATTTGTTTTGCTAATGAGCTATATTACTGAGAGTTTTGGTATTAGCATAAGTTTTTGGCTATCAGCCATTTGTCTGATGATAGAAGCTATTTTAATTTATATCAGACGAGATTATTTTAAATGAGAGACCGGGTAAGAAGTCTTTAAAAATCAGAAAAGCGCATAGTATCAGCTGTTGAAAAAACTTGATATTGTGCGTTTTATTATGAGAAGATTTACTTCATTGTCTCCTGAAATGGAGTTTTTGCCCAGGATCACTCTATTTGAAATATACATAGAAAAACCGTATAATCCTTAAAATAAGCTGAAATCTATTGAAAATATATGGTAAACAATTGAAAAAATACTATATAAAGTGGTACAATGGTAGAAAAATAAGCTAGTAAGAATCACTCTTATTTTAGCGAAAAATTACAGAAATGAATGGTTTTTCTTGATGAAACAGAGAAAAGAATTGTACCTCTTTCTTGGTCGGACAGCCTTGTATTTTCTTATCTTTCTAGGGCTGCTTTACTTCTTTAGCTATCTTGGTCAGGGTCAAGGAAGCTTTATCTATAATGAATTTTAACTTGAAGGAGAATCCCTATTGTGTCAAATAAACCAATAGTAGATATGATTGAAACCATTGAGCATTTTGCTCAGACACAGCCTAACTATCCTGTTTACAATGTTTTGGATCAGGAATACACTTATGGAGATTTAAAGGCTAATTCGGATAGTTTAGCTACAGCCATTGACCAACTAGGCTTGCCTGAGAAGTCTCCTGTGGTCGTTTTTGGTGGCCAAGAATATGAAATGTTGGCAACTTTTGTAGCCTTGACTAAGTCAGGACATGCCTACATTCCAATTGATAGTCATTCGGCCTTGGAGCGAGTTTCGGCTATTTTAGAAGTGGCAGAGCCAAGCTTGATTATTGCCATCTCAGACTTTCCATTGGAGCAGGTTTCTACGCCAATGATAACTCTAGCTCAGGTTCAAGAAGCCTTTGCTCAAGGGACTAGCTATGAGATCACGCATCCAGTCAAGGGCGATGATAATTACTACATTATCTTTACTTCTGGTACGACTGGTAAGCCAAAGGGAGTGCAGATTTCCCATGATAACCTCCTTAGCTTTACCAACTGGATGATTACGGATAAGGAATTTGCGACGCCAAGTCGTCCGCAAATGCTGGCTCAGCCACCTTATTCATTTGACCTGTCTGTCATGTACTGGGCACCGACCTTGGCACTTGGTGGTACGCTTTTCGCTCTTCCTTCGGCTATTACTCAGGACTTTAAGCAACTCTTTACGACCATCTTTTCATTGCCAATCGCTATCTGGACATCAACGCCTTCTTTTGCAGATATGGCCATGTTGTCTGAAGACTTTAACAGCGAGAAAATGCCAGGAATCACGCATTTCTACTTTGATGGTGAAGAATTGACGGTCAAAACAGCTCAAAAACTGCGCGAGAGTTTCCCAAATGCCCGTATCATCAATGCCTACGGTCCAACAGAAGCGACAGTGGCTCTGTCAGCTGTTGCTGTGACAGACGAGATGTTGGCGACTCTCAAACGTCTACCAATCGGCTATACCAAGGCTGATTCTCCAACCTTTATCATTGATGAGGAAGGAAATAAACTGCCCAATGGCGAACAGGGAGAAATCATTGTTTCTGGACCAGCTGTTTCAAAAGGATATATGAATAATCCTGAAAAAACAGTGGAAGCCTTCTTTGAATTTGAAGGTCTGCCAGCCTATCACACAGGTGATGTGGGAACCATGACAGATGAAGGCTTACTTCTCTATGGCGGACGCATGGACTTCCAGATTAAGTTCAACGGTTACCGCATTGAGTTAGAAGATGTCTCTCAAAACCTCAACAAGTCTCGCTTTATCGATTCTGCTGTCGCTGTCCCACGTTATAATAAAGACCATAAGGTACAAAATCTACTGGCCTATGTCATCTTAAAAGACGGTGTTCGTGAGCAGTTTGAGCGTGATATCGATATTACCAAGGCCATCAAGGAAGATTTGACAGACATCATGATGTCCTACATGATGCCGTCTAAATTTCTTTACCGAGACAGTTTGCCACTGACTCCAAATGGAAAGATTGACATCAAAGGATTGATTAACGAGGTGAATAAGAGATGATGGAGTTTTTTCAACAGCTTCCTCATTTAGAGCCATATGGCAATCCTCAGTATTTTGTCTATGTGATTGCTGCAACCTTGCCCATCTTTATCGGTCTCTTTTTCAAGAAACGCTTTGCCTGGTATGAAGTGCTGGTTAGCCTCTTCTTTATCGTCACCATGTTGGTGGGTGGGAAGACCAATCAACTAGCTGCCTTGGGTATTTACCTTTGTTGGGAAATATTGCTCCTGCTTTTCTACAAGCATTATCGAAAAAGCAAGGATGGCAAGTGGGTCTTCTACTTAGTTAGTTTTCTGTCCCTACTTCCGATTATCTTTGTCAAGGTGCAGCCAGCTATCAATGGAACGCAGTCTTTGCTTGGGTTCTTGGGAATTTCTTACCTGACCTTTCGTTCGGTTGGAATTATCATAGAGCTGAGAGATGGAGTGATTAAGGATTTTACCTTCTGGGAATTCCTCCGCTTTCTTCTCTTCATGCCGACTTTTTCAAGTGGTCCAATCGATCGCTTTAAGCGTTTTAATGAAAATTACCAGACCATTCCTGAGCGAGATGAGTTGATGGATATGCTGGATGAATCTGTTCGCTATATCATGTGGGGCTTTTTGTATAAGTTTATCCTAGCTCATGTTTTAGGAGAGACCTTGTTGCCTCCTTTGAAGAATTTAGCCTTGCAGTCAGGTGGCTTCTTTAACCTCTATGCCTTGGCAGTTATGTATACATTTGGTCTGGAGCTTTTCTTTGACTTTGCAGGTTATTCTATGTTTGCCTTAGCCATTTCAAATTTGATGGGAATCCGTAGCCCTATCAACTTTAACAAGCCCTTTTTATCAAGGGATTTGAAGGAATTTTGGAATCGTTGGCATATGAGTCTCTCTTTCTGGTTCCGTGACTTTGTCTTTATGCGAATGGTCATGGTATTGACCAGAAAGAAGGTCTTTAAGAATCGCAATGTAACCTCAAGTGTGGCCTACATTGTCAATATGCTGATTATGGGATTTTGGCACGGTGTGACCTGGTACTACATCGCCTATGGGCTCTTTCATGGGATTGGACTGGTCATCAATGACGCTTGGGTTCGTAAGAAAAAAACGCTCAATAAGGAACGGAAAAAAGCAGGGAAGCCTGCTCTACCTGAGAATCGCTGGATTCAGTTGCTTGGCATGGTTATCACCTTCCATGTCGTCATGCTGTCATTCTTAATCTTTTCTGGATTTTTGAATGATTTATGGTTTAAAAAATAAAGGAAATAAAATATGGATATCAAATCAGAAGTTATCGAAATTATTGATGAGTTGTTTATGGAAGATGTTTCTGACATGATGGATGAAGATCTTTTTGATGCAGGTGTCTTGGATAGCATGGGCACGGTTGAGTTGATTGTGGAGATTGAAAACCGTTTTGACATTCGCGTCCCTGTAACAGAGTTTGGTCGTGATGACTGGAATACGGCCAATAAAATCATAGCTGGTATTGTGGAGCTACAAAATGCTTAAACGCTTATGGATGATCTTCGGACCGGTCTTGATAGCTGGTTTGTTGGTTTTTCTGCTCATTTTCTTTTATCCTACTGAGATGCGTCATAATCTAGGAGCTGAAAAGCGTTCAGCGGTGGCTACTACTATCGATAGTTTTAAGGAGCGAAGTCAAAAAGTCAGAGCACTATCTGATCCAAATATGCGTTTTGTTCCCTTCTTTGGCTCTAGTGAATGGCTTCGTTTTGATGGTGCTCATCCTGCGGTATTAGCTGAGAAATACAATCGCTCCTACCGTCCTTATCTTTTAGGACAGAGGGGAGCTGCATCGCTTAACCAGTATTTTGGAATGCAACAGATGTTGCCACAACTGGAGAATAAACAAGTTGTGTATGTTATCTCACCTCAGTGGTTCAGTAAAAATGGCTATGAGCCAGCAGCCTTCCAGCAGTATTTTAATGGAGACCAGTTGACAAGTTTTCTGGAACATCAATCTGGAGATCAGGCTAGCCAATATGCGGCGACTCGCTTACTACAGCAGTTTCCCAACGTAGCTATGAAGGATTTGGTTCAGAAGTTGGCAAGTAAAGAAGAATTGTCGACAGCAGACAATGAAATGATTGAATTATTGGCTCGGTTTAATGAACGCCAAGCCTCCTTTTTTGGTCAGTTTTCAGTTAGAGGCTATGTCAACTACGATAAGCATGTAGTTAAGTATTTAAAGACCTTGCCAGACCAGTTTTCTTATCAAGCTATAGAAGATGTCGTTAAAGCAGATGCTGAAAAGAATACTTCCAATAATGATCTGGGAATGGAAAATTATTTCTATAATACGCAGATTAAGAAGGATTTGAAGAAATTAAAGGACTCTCAGAAAAGCTTTACCTATCTCAAGTCGCCAGAATATAATGACTTGCAGTTGGTTTTAACACAGTTTTCTAAATCTAAGGTCAACCCGATTTTTATCATTCCACCTGTTAATAAAAAATGGATGGACTACGCTGGTTTACGAGAGGATATGTACCAACAAACGGTGCAGAAGATTCGCTACCAGTTAGAAAGTCAAGGGTTTACCAATATAGCAGATTTTTCTAAGGACGGCGGGGAGCCTTTCTTTATGAAGGACACCATTCATCTTGGTTGGTTGGGTTGGTTGGCTTTTGACAAGGCAGTTTATCCTTTCCTATCCAATCCCACACCAGCTCCGACTTACCATCTGAATGAGCGCTTTTTCAGCAAAGATTGGGCGACTTATGATGGAGATATCAAAGAATTTCAATAGATCATAATATAGAAGAGTTCAAGAATGAAGCCTATTTTCACGTTTTTTCTTGACTCTTTTTTTGCTTGTGATATAATTAACTGGTAAACAAAATTCCAAAGAATAGTATTTTTCTCTTAAAAAAGAGAAGTCCAAAAGGAAAGGAGTCAGATATGAGACAGCTAGCGAAGGATATCGATGGCTTTTTGAATGAGGTGATTTTGCAGGCGGAAAACCAACATGAAATCCTAATAGGTCATTGCACTAGCAAGGTAGCTCTGACCAATACCCAGGAGCATATCCTCATGCTCTTGTCGGAGGAATCTTTAACAAATTCAGAGTTGGCTCGTCGTCTCAATGTCAGTCAGGCGGCAGTTACCAAGGCCATTAAGTCTTTGGTCAAGGAAGGGATGTTGGAAACATCTAAAGATCCTAAAGATGCGCGTGTGATTTTTTATCAGTTGACTGATTTGGCTCGTCCAATCGCTGAGGAGCACCATCATCACCATGAGCATACACTTTTAACCTATGAACAAGTGGCGACTCAGTTTACTCCAAATGAACAAAAAGTTATTCAGCGGTTTTTGACTGCTTTAGTAGGAGAAATCAAATAATGAGATATATTACGGTAGAGGATTTGTCCTTCTATTATGATAAGGAACCTGTTCTTGAACATATCAATTATAGTGTTGATAGTGGGGAATTTGTTACCTTGACTGGGGAAAATGGAGCGGCTAAGACGACACTCATCAAGGCCAGTCTTGGAATCCTCCAACCACGCATTGGCAAGGTGACTATTTCAAAGACAAATACGCAGGGTAAGAAATTGAGAATAGCCTATCTTCCTCAACAGATTGCCAGTTTTAATGCGGGTTTTCCAAGTACGGTCTATGAATTTGTCAAGTCGGGTCGCTATCCGCGAAAAGGCTGGTTTCGTCGCTTGAATGCTCATGATGAGGAGCATATCAAGGCTAGTCTGGACTCAGTTGGTATGTGGGAACACCGAGACAAACGCTTGGGGTCTCTATCTGGAGGACAAAAGCAGCGAGCGGTGATTGCGCGTATGTTTGCTTCGGACCCAGATGTGTTTATCCTAGATGAGCCGACAACGGGGATGGATGCAGGAAGTAAAAATGAATTTTACGAACTCATGCACCACAGCGCCCATCATCATGGTAAGGCTGTTTTGATGATTACCCATGACCCTGAAGAAGTTAAGGACTATGCGGATCGCAATATTCATCTAGTCCGTAACCAAGACTCGCCATGGCGTTGTTTCAACGTTCATGAGAATGATCAGGAGGTGGGCCATGCTTAGTTTGTTATCTTATGACTTTATGCAACGCGCCTTTCTGGCCGTTATTGCCATGAGTCTTTTCTCGCCGGTATTGGGGACCTTCCTTATCTTGCGCCGTCAGAGTTTGATGAGTGATACCCTCAGCCACGTCTCTCTTTCAGGTGTAGCCTTTGGTCTGGTACTAGGGATTTCTCCAACTATTTCTACTATTGCCATTGTCTTGATTGCGGCGATCTTTCTAGAGTATCTCCGTACAGTTTATAAGAGTTTTATGGAAATCGGGACAGCTATCCTCATGTCAACGGGTCTGGCTGTTTCTCTGATTGTTATGAGCAAGGGCAAAAGTTCTAGTTCTATGAGTTTGGACCAGTATCTTTTTGGTTCCATCGTGACTATCAGCGAAGAACAGGTCATTTCCCTTTTTGTCATTGCGGCGGTTGTTTTGATTTTGACCTTCCTCTTCCTTCGTCCGATGTACATTTTGACCTTTGATGAGGATACGGCCTTTGTGGATGGCTTGCCCGTTCGTACCATGTCTATTCTTTTTAACATGGTTACAGGGGTGGCCATTGCTCTTATGATTCCTGCAGCAGGAGCTCTTTTGGTGTCGACCATTATGGTCTTGCCAGCTAGTATTGCCCTGCGTCTGGGGAAAAACTTTAAATCGGTTATGCTGCTTGCCAGTGCTATTGGATTTTTGGGAATGGTAGCAGGTCTTTACATTTCCTACTATGCAGAAACACCTGCAAGCGCAAGTATTACTATTATTTTTGTAACTGTCTTTTTACTCATTAGTTTAGTAAGACGTTTTATCAAATAGGAGACTAATGTGAAAAAAATTAGCTTATTGCTAGCCAGTCTATGTGCCTTGTTTTTAGCGGCTTGTTCCAATCAAAAACAGGCAGATGGCAAACTCAATATCGTGACAACCTTTTACCCTGTCTATGAATTTACCAAGCAAGTCGCAGGAGATACTGCTAATGTAGAACTCCTCATCGGTGCTGGTACAGAACCCCATGAATATGAACCGTCTGCCAAGGCAGTTGCCAAAATCCAAGACGCAGATACCTTCGTTTATGAAAATGAAAATATGGAAACATGGGTTCCTAAATTGCTAGATACCTTGGATAAGAAAAAGGTCAAAACCATCAAGGCGACAGGCGATATGTTGCTTTTGCCAGGTGGCGAGGAAGAAGAGGGAGACAATGACCATGGCGAAGAAGGTCATCACCATGAGTACGATCCCCATGTTTGGTTATCACCAGTTCGTGCTATTAAACTTGTAGAGCACATCCGTGATAGCCTATCAGCAGATTATCCGGATAAAAAAGAGACCTTTGAGAAGAATGCTGCTGCCTATATCGAAAAATTGCAAGCCTTGGATAAGGCTTATGCAGAAGGCTTGTTTCAAGCCAAACAAAAGAGCTTTGTAACGCAACACGCAGCCTTTAACTATCTTGCCTTGGACTATGGACTCAAACAAGTCGCAATCTCAGGCCTTTCTCCAGATGCAGAGCCATCAGCAGCTCGCTTGGCAGAATTGACAGAGTACGTCAAGAAAAATAAAATCGCCTATATCTACTTTGAGGAAAATGCCTCACAAGCCCTTGCTAATACACTTTCAAAAGAGGCAGGTATCAAAACAGATGTTCTCAATCCTTTAGAAAGTCTGACAGAAGAGGACACCAAGGCTGGAGAAAATTACATCTCTATCATGGAGAAAAACCTCAAAGCTTTGAAACAAACAACAGATCAAGAAGGTCCAGCTATCGAGCCTGAAAAGACAGAGGATACCAAGACAGTTCAAAATGGTTACTTTGAGGATGCAGACGTCAAGGACCGCACTTTGAGTGACTATGTAGGTAACTGGCAATCAGTCTATCCTTTCCTTGAAGATGGCACGTTGGATCAAGTCTTTGACTACAAGGCTAAGTTGACTGGTAAGATGACTCAGGCTGAGTACAAGGCTTACTATACAAAAGGCTATCAGACAGATGTCACTAAGATTAACATTACTGATAATACTATGGAATTTGTTCAAGGTGGACAAAGTAAGAAATTCACCTACAAGTATGTTGGTAAGAAAATCTTGACTTATAAGAAAGGAAATCGTGGCGTGCGCTTCCTCTTTGAAGCCACAGATGCTGATGCCGGACAGTTCAAGTATGTTCAGTTTAGTGACCACAATATCGCCCCAGTTAAGGCAGAACATTTCCATATCTTCTTTGGAGGAACAAGCCAAGAAGCCCTCTTTGAAGAAATGGACAACTGGCCAACCTACTACCCAGATAACCTATCTGGACAAGAAATCGCCCAAGAAATGTTGGCGCATTGATGAGAAACCGACTAGTTCATAGGAGCTAGTCGGTTTTTGGATACTAGATGGCTAATTTCATTATAGATCTTTCAGAACTTTAAACAATAAATAAAACTCTTGAAATATCGGGGTTTATATGCTAGAATGTAGTTAATTGATAAGGTTCATTAGAACACCAAAGCCCCTAACTATGGCCGTAGTTAAGGGCTTTTTTGACGTATCTTAGCGATTTAACGGGTGTTGATAGGCTAGTCATTCGGTCTATTTCTTACCATATTTCAATCTACTATATTTAAAATCAGAAAATGTATCAGATGTATAAAAGCTTGATGTTATATCAATTATAAAAGTGGATAGGAAAGTTTTCTGATTATCAGAATTCCTTCCTATCCACTTTTTGAAGATTGTAAGTTAGCTTAATTTTATGTATAGTCAGCTTATTTGTTTTATTTATCAAAACCTTGCAAGGCTTTTTGGCGTTCTTCTACTTGACCTTTAGCATCTAGTTTATTACCAGCGTATACAGCTGATTCCCATGATCCGTACATTGGATTTGGGAAGATGATGAATTTTTCACCGAATTCTTTTTGCAATTCTTCAAGTTGTTTATCACGGTCAGACTCAGAAGTCTTAGAAAAATCTGCAAAGTCTACGAGGTTATCACCAAACAATAAGATAAGATTTGTTTTTTCTTGAACTTTTTGGCGACGCCCCTCTTTGGATTTTACACCACTTTCTAAGAACATGAGATGATCACGTCCTTGAACAGGAATTCCTTCACTTTCAAGATTTTTAATGGTAGCATCTACTTGATTAGCTGAGCGGTCAGAAATGTAGTAGATTTGGACACCGTTTTGATCAGCAAACTGAAGAAAATCCTTGGCACCTGGGACAGCTTTTGCTGCAGCTTTTTGAACCCAAATATCCCAATTTTCGGGTGTAAATGCTGTACCGTCTTTAACATTTTGTACTTGATAAGGGCTATTATCTAGGACAGTTTCATCCAAGTCTAAAACGATAGAGTAAGGTTTGTCTGATTCTGTTTTGAGCAATTCCTTTAGGTGATTTGTTGCAACGTTATAACCCTGTATGTATAAAGCTTTAGTTTCAGCTGATTTTTGATACCAAAGGGTTGACATAGTGTTTTCTCTTGACCGTAGTTGGTCATATGTCAATGTAATCTGATTATCAGATGAGCTATTATTGCTTGTCTGTGTTTCTGTAGACTTTGTTGCACAACTAGCCAATAAGACGACAGAAACAAGTGCAGAAAGGATTGTAACAGTAGTTTTTGCTGTTTTCATGAAATATCTCCTATTTATTCATTTCAATAAATAGTATAGCACGAGAGAAAAGTTAAGGCAAGTCATTCTCTGACTATGGATGAAGATTCTATAGAAGATAATGTAATGAAAAAAAAGCGATTACTAACTTGAAATGTAGTTTCACCTCTAATTATTGACATTTCAGGAAAAATCGCAGTAAAAACTGCACAGCCTTCTTTAAATGTGCTATAATACAGGAAAAAATAATAATGGAGGTCACGATAATGGCAACATTTTTGATGATTTTTGTGGTGGTTTGTGTGCTCCTATTGGTGATAGTCACACTGAGTACAGTTTATGTGGTTCGTCAGCAGTCGGTGGCGATTATTGAACGCTTTGGGAAATACCAAAAGGTTGCCAATAGCGGTATTCATATTCGATTGCCTTTTGGAATTGACTCGATTGCAGCTCGGATTCAGTTGCGCTTGTTGCAAAGCGATATTGTGGTTGAGACTAAGACCAAGGACAATGTGTTCGTTATGATGAATGTAGCGACTCAGTACCGTGTCAATGAGCAGAGCGTAACAGATGCCTACTATAAACTCATGCGTCCAGAATCTCAGATTAAATCTTATATCGAAGATGCTCTTCGCTCTTCTGTTCCAAAATTAACCTTGGATGAATTGTTTGAGAAAAAAGATGAGATTGCCCTTGAAGTTCAACACCAAGTAGCAGAAGAAATGACTACTTACGGTTATATTATTGTGAAAACCTTGATTACTAAGGTTGAGCCAGACGCAGAAGTCAAGCAATCCATGAATGAAATCAATGCGGCGCAACGTAAGCGGGTCGCAGCGCAAGAATTGGCGGAAGCTGACAAGATTAAAATCGTTACTGCAGCTGAAGCCGAAGCAGAAAAAGACCGCCTCCATGGTGTGGGGATTGCCCAACAACGTAAGGCGATTGTGGATGGATTGGCAGAGTCTATCACCGAACTCAAGGAAGCCAATGTTGGCATGACGGAAGAACAAATCATGTCCATCCTCTTGACCAACCAGTATTTGGACACCTTGAATACCTTTGCCTCTAAAGGAAATCAGACTATCTTTTTACCAAATACTCCAAATGGTGTGGATGATATCCGTACACAAATCTTGTCAGCCCTCCGTGCTGAGAAGAAGTAATAGACTAAAGAGCTTGGCAACAGGCTCTTTTTGCATTGCATTTGTTAAGAAAAGCAAAGAACATTGATATACATTTAACTAAAATTATTGTATGTTGTTTCCCTTAATTTGGAATGATAAGGGAATAACTAGAAAGATTTGTGAATACAAACTATTTCTGATATACTAAATATACAGTAATAATGAATGATAGGATATGGAATGAAAGAATTTCAATTTGAGAGAAAGCAGCGTTTTTCTTTGAGGAAATATACAATAGGAGCTTGTTCGGTCTTGCTAGGAACGAGTTTATTTTTTGCTGGTATGGGGGCTCAACCCGTACAGGCTGCAGAAACGACTTCAACACTAATTTCAAGTCATTATTTGGATGAGCAGGATTTATCTGAAAAGCTGAAATCTGAGTTGCAATGGTTTGAAGAGAATAAAATTGAGGTAAAAGAGGGAAAAGAATACTATTTTGTCTATCGAAAATTGGCTACAAGATTACCAGAAACAGGTCTGTTTTCTAATGATGGGATGTTTATCTTGGGAGCAGGATTATTATTGCTTTCCTTCACTTTAATCAAGAGAAAAAAGGGAGCGTCTTACTTCCTTGTGAGCGTCTTTGCTGTTGGTGGTTGGGGAGCATCCATCTCTGCTTTAGAAAATCTGGTAGAATTGCAACCAGCCCTTGTTAAGAGAGTAGAAGGTCAGTTTTTACCAAGTCCTGAAACAGTCCAAGGATATAAATTTACGGGATATTATTTGGTAAGAGATAGTGCTAGTAAGGAACTTTCTGTTGATAAGGTAGAGTCGCCAGCATTATCTCAAAAGGAGGAAAGTTCAGAATCTCAGTCTAAGAAGATTGTACCACAGACTGCATCTCATTTTAGCTCGACTAAAGATCTTGTGCAATCTCCTCAACCATCTTACGCAGTTGAGCCTGTTTTAAATCCAACTTCTGAAAAAAGTATGAATATTGAGTCTAAAAAAGTACCAGATGAAGGAATGAAAACTGTTATTGAAGACAAGCCAGAACTGGAAGTTAGGATAGGGGAGATAGAGTTTGAAACTCAATTTCAGTCTGACCCAACTCTGGCTAAGGGAGAAAAAAGAATTTCTATAGAAGGTGCCAAGGGACAAGAACGAATCTTAACAGAAGTAAGGGTTGTCGATGGTATTGTTACGCGAAATGAAGTAGGGAGAGAAGTGCTTCGTGAACCAGTTGCTCAGGTGATTTTGGTCGGGGCAAAAGAGAAGGAACCTCAAGAAAATAGTATAAGCCTAGCCCCGGAAGTCCAACCACCTCTTCCGTCTTATGAGGGCGGTGTTTCCGGCGAATCCTTGGTGGAACCGTCCCTTCCATCTTATGAAGGCGGTGTTTCCGGTGAGTCCTTGGTAGAACCAGCGCTTCCGTCTTATGAAGGCGGTGTTTCCGGTGAGCCTTCGGTAGAGTCGTCTCTTCCGTCTTATGAAGGCGGTGTTTCCGGTGAATCCTTGGTGGAGCCGTCCCTTCCATCTTATGAAGGTGGTGTTTCTGGCGAATCCTTGGTGGAACCGTCCCTTCCCTCTTATGAAGGTGGTGTTTCCGGCGAAACCTTGGTAGAACCAGCGCTTCCATCTTATGAAGGCGGTGTTTCTGGTGAATCCTTGGTGGAACCGTCCCTTCCTTCTTATGAAGGTGGTGTTTCCGGCGATCCTTCGGTAGAGCCATCTCTTCCGTCTTATGAAGGTGGCGTTTCCGGTGAGCCTGAGATACAGGAGGCTCTCCCAGAGTACAAAGAAGACACTCAACTTCCTCAGACCAAAGTGGAGACCAAAGCTGTTCCTTATGAAACCGTTTATGAAAAGAATGAGAAACTAGACCACGGCGTTACAAGAGTAAAAATTCCGGGTGTTGAGGGACAAGAACAAGTTACTACTACCTATACTAAAGATCAAGCAAGTGGAAATATTTCTGAGAATAAAACTGTCAAAATAGTAGTTAACAAAGTTGATCAAGTTGTAGAAGTTGGAACTAAACCGAGTGTTGAAACTACTGTCCTATCTCATAAAACGATTTACCAAGTGAATCCTGCTTTGGAGTTCAGACGACAGGAAGTAGCGGTTGCAGGGCATGATGGTTCGGTGGAAACTAGGACGACTTATCAACTAGACAAGGCAACAGGTCAGGTGACGGTATCTGATACTACTAGACAAGTAAATCCAGCAGTCGATAAAGTGATTCAAGTTGGTAATGTGGAAAAAGTAATACAACCGATTGCTGTTACTGAGGAGCGAAGAGAGGATTCTTCACTTGCTAAAAATATAGAAAAGGTAGCATCTGAGGGTGAAGTTGGTGAGAATACACTTACCAGAACCTACGCTATCAATGAACAAACTGGTGAATTGGTTAATTCTCAAGAAACGAGTCAAATAACAAAACTAATGAAACCGAGAGTTGTTTTAGTTGGTAGTCAGGAGGATAAACCACACTTACTTCCGGCTAATAGTGAGAGAGAAGATGCTGTGGATGTGTCTGCTCTGACCACAAGCGTGAGATCAGTAGATTTCTTACATGACAGTAAACTAAAAGCACAGTTAGAGCCTACCTATGATCCTCGAGATATTATAACAAAGAGAATTGCGCTCAGAAAAACACACCCAAATATCACTGACCAAGAAGTCAAAGATATGTTGCGCACAGAGTATCTTCAAAAACTGTCAATTCAAGAAAGCTTTGATCAGACGAAGACGCAAGCTGAGTCAAGTTTCAAAAAGATAGCCTCGCATACATTGGGAATTATAGGAGATACCCCTGAAAATCGCAGCAAGGTCAAACAAGAGCTTGAGCAATACAAAGAGCAGATTTTGTTGGGACTGTCTTATATCAATCGTTTTTATAATATTCAATTTGGGGACACGAATATTCGTGATATTCTGGCCTTTAATCCAAGCTCATTTGGCAATAAGACAATGACCGCCTTGGATAGTTTGAAAAAATTAGGATCCATGTCTTATGAAGAGATGAAATTGACCAATAGTCCTCAAACATTTACAAAGTATTTATCTACTATTACAGGTAAGGCTAGTTTGAAGGAATTTTTAGACAGCAATCGCCAACTCTTTACGTCAGATGATGCGGATACCTGGCTTAAAAAATCTAGCCAAGCTATGATTGTTGAAAAACCATCTAAGGAAAATCCTTCAGCGCATGTCGGGTTGTATAGCAAGTTGACAGCTGGGGAAAAGGATCCTCGTAAACAAGAGGCTAATATGGCTGCTATTTTGGGACTTTTAAATGTGAAAGAACCAAATGTTTACGTGATTAGTAATATGGCGACAATTACCTATGGTAATATTGGTTCCTATATAGATACTTCTCTTGCCCAGTCTAATCCAACTAAGTATCAGGCTGAGCTTGCTAGAGTCAAGTCTTTAATTGAGAAAGCGGCTGTACAACAAGCCAACTATGTTGATACTCTTTATCGTATAACAAAACCAGAAAATCGTGATAAGTTGCTGACAAATCGTTTGATTATTGATACGATGAAGAAATATACAAGTAATCCGAATGCCCAGATTGATAGCACTTGGTCACCAGCTACTGGTAATGGAGCTGATAAGGGAGTCGACCAATTTATGACTCCTATGAATTACTATTCTCCAGTAAGTAAGGTGGGAGCTGAGGCAAATGGATTAGGTGTCCGTTACTTTATAGATAGAGTTCTGGATGATAGAGGTTCAGCTACTTATTCTCATGAAATGACGCACTTACTAGATAGAACGGTCTTGTTTAATAATCACGGTCGTCGAGATGGTACAGGAGCAGAGTTTTATGCGCGTGGTATTTTTGAAAACTCCTATAATCCAGAAAAGGATACTTATTTCAATCTCAACTTTGTATATGATGAGAGTGATAAGAATGGATTTTACAATAGAACACCTGATCGATTTAAAATAGCAGAAGATTTGAAATCTTATATGAAGGGAAGTTTCGATGTCCTTTATACTCTAGATTACCTAGAAGCTGAAGCAAGTAAAGGCTTATCTGCAGAAGACAAGATGAGTTATTTCAAAAAAATAACGCCAATCACTTCAACAGGTCCTAGAACTTGGGTAGATTACCGTAATCCAGCAGTTAAACCAACTCATAAGAGTGAGGAGATTCAAGCTCTGACCTTAGAAGATGCCAAAAAATTGACAGATATTGATAGTTTGATTGACAATCATATCCTGGTCAATCGTTATATCATTGCTGGTTTTTCAGATAAAGGAAAAATTACAGCAAATGGTTACTATACTGTTGACATGTTTGATACCATTTATGGTGTTAGTCAAAATGACTCTGGTATGAGTGGGGATATCACCTTTAGAAAACAAGCCTTTGAATTGATGGCTACTTTGGGCTACTATGAAGGATTTGTTCCTTATGTGTCAAATCAATATAAAAACCAAGCTGAAGCGGCAGGAAAACCATTATCTGATAAGTATATTTTTGAAAAAATTCTAGGAAAAACATATGCGGAGTTCAAAAAAGATCAAATTAATGAACGTGTTGCAAAATTAGATAGCCTGAAATCTATTACGATAAATTACAACGGAAAATCAGAAGTAATTGCAAGTAAAGAAAAACTACAATCACTAATGAACGAAGCTGTTTTAGCTGAATTAGCCCAGATAAAAGCAGGAAATACCACGGCTAAAAAGTTTGAGTTTATCGAAACACCAGTGCAAAAACTGAAAAAAGCGATTTATAAAGCTTATCTCAAAGATTCAGATGACTTTAGACAATCGATTTACAATAGTTAAGACAAAAGGGACATCTCTCTGGAATGAACATTCAGAGAGGTGTTTTTTGGTCTCTTTTGAGGTTTGTATTGTTTATTGCAAATTACAGTTTGATTGAACATGGAGTTATTTTCAGACTTTTCCACAAATTATAGAATCTCTTCTGAGTATTTAGGGAGTGATGGAGGAAATCTTGAAAGCGCTTGTGTTTTGTGCTATAGTCAAGTAAATCGAGTCGTTTAAAGAGGAATGCTTGTATGAGAAGAGAAAGAATTTTACGAAATCACTGGTTTTTTAGCCAAGAGGTGGGGAAAGAAGATGCCTTGGCGTCGGATTTTCAGAGGGGAAATTGGCAGGCCATTCAAGTGCCACATGACTGGAGTATTTACAATGATTTTGACCAATACTCGCCAGCGCAAAATGAGGGTGGTCAGTTAAATGGGGGTCAGGCTTGGTACCGGACGCAGTTTTACTTGGAAGAAGATGCCAGTCTTGTATCGGTGCGTTTGTTGTTTGATGGAGTTTACATGAATGCCCAAGTCTATATCAACGGGCAAGTGCTGGGCTATTATCCCAATGGCTATACACCCTTTTCTTATGATATCACCCCCTATCTAAGAAACGATGGGACAGCCAACCAGCTTGCGGTTTTTGTGGAAAATCAGCAACCTAGCAGTCGTTGGTACTCTGGTAGCGGTATTTACCGAGAAGTAAAATTATTGATTAGAGATTCGGTGCATCTGGATTTATATGGGATTAAGATAGAAAGTCCCAAGCTAAAGGAACAAAGAGATGGATGGGTGGAGACTCAGCTTACAAGTAAGGTTTCAAATGATGGACCTCAGTCCGTGTCGGTGTATTTGGAGCAGAGTATCTGGTATGATGGACAACAGCTGTCAGACTGGCTGGCGACAGACTCTCTAGTGATTGAGTCTGGGGACAAATATTCTTTCCAACAAGCCATATCAATTTTTCAACCCTTGCTTTGGGATATTGACCATCCCTACCTTTACCAATTGAAGACTCGCCTTTACAAAAATGGCATTTTGGTTGATGAAGAAGAGGAGACTTTTGGTTACCGTTATATGGATTGGCAAGCGGATAAGGGCTTCTTTCTAAATGGTAGCTGGTTGAAGATTCATGGGGTTTGTTTGCACCATGACTACGGAGCGCTGGGATCTGTGGAAAACAGGTCAGCTGCTGAGAGACGCTTGCGCCAGATGAAGGAAATGGGTGTCAATGCAATCCGAATCACCCATAATCCAGCTAGTAGTATTTTGCTGGATGTGGCTGCCAAAATGGGGCTACTCATCCAAGAAGAAGCCTTTGATACCTGGTATGGAGGCAAGAAAGAATATGATTATGGTCGCTTTTTTGAGGAAGAAGCGACTCATCCAGAAGCGAAAGCAGGCGATTTCTGGTCAGATTACGATTTGCGCACCATGATTGAACGTGGTAAGAACAATCCAGCGATTTTTATGTGGTCCTTGGGAAATGAAGTCAGCGAAGCAAATGGCGATGCCCATTCATTGAAGACGATCAAACGCTTGCTAGAAAGGGTTAAGGAAGTCGATGATAGCCGTTTTGTGACCATGGGAATGGATCAGTTCCGCTTCGGAGATGGTTCTGGAGGTCATGAAAAGATTGCTGATTTGCTGGATGTGGTGGGCTTAAATTACTCGGAAGATAATATTGACGCGATTCGCAAAAGACATCCCAAGTGGCGACTTTATGGGTCTGAAACCTCATCGGCTACAAGGACGCGTGATAGCTATTTTCGCCCAGATAAGGAATGGGTTGGGGATAATCGCCGCGTGAGGAATTTTGAACAGTCAGACTATGGCAATGATCGGGTTCCTTGGGGGAAGACAGCGACAGCTTCTTGGATAGCAGATAGAAATCGGCTAGACTATGCGGGTCAGTTTATCTGGACAGGAGTGGACTATATCGGTGAGCCCACTCCTTGGCACAACCAAAATGACACACCTGTCAAGAGTTCCTATTTTGGGATTGTGGATACGGCAGGGATTCCTAAAAATGACTATTATCTCTATCAAAGTCAGTGGTTGGACCTAGATCAGCATCCCATGGTTCATATCTTACCCCACTGGAATTGGGAAATCCACAAGAGTTATCAACAAGTTGTGGATAAGTGTGGGGATATCCCTGTTCGAGTGTATTCAAATGCTGGTTCAGTAGAGCTATTTCTCAATGGAAAATCCCAAGGCAGAAAGAATTTTCAGGAAAAATGGACTTCAGATGGTAGAAAATACCAAGAGGGAGCAAGTTCTGAACAACTTTATCTCGAATGGCGTTTGGCTTATCAACCAGGAGAATTGCATGCTGTAGCCTATGATTATCAAGGTCAGCTTGTGGCAGAAGATAGGGTGGTGACTGCAGGTAAGCCAGCCAAAATCGGGCTACATGCCGAGAAAACAAAACTGGAGCCAGATGGGCAAGACCTCCTTTATCTCTATTTTGATGTATTGGACAAGGATGGAAATTGGGTACCGAGTGCTTCCAATCAGCTTCATTTTAAAATTGAAGGCCCTGCTCGTATTGTAGGTGTGGATAATGGTAGGCAGGCTAGTCGTGAACGTTACCAGGCTCAGAAAAATGGTCGGTTTAAGCGGCAAGCCTTTCATGGCAGAGGTGTCCTTTTGGTTCAGAGTTTAGATCAGGCAGGTCACGTAAGAGTAAAAGCCAGTGCCAGAGGGCTAGAGCCAGCAAGTTTTGATATCTTAGTGGGAGAGGCTTTGGCTACCCAACCAGTGAGAAATAAGCGCTTATTTGAGATTCGAGTGGACAAGCAGGCCGGATTACAAGAAGGAGATTCCCCAGCTATTGGACTTTATCCACAAACTGTGGATAACCCTGTGAACAAGGTGGGGAATAGTGAAGTGATTTGGAAGACGAGTGGTAGTGCCCACGCCATTATCAAGCAGGGAGTGCTTTATTGCTTGTCTGTAGGGGACTTGGCTATTCGCGCCTTTTATCAAGGGAAGGCCTATCAAACTCATTTTCAGGTGGCAGAAAATACCTCACTAGGGCAGGCAGTTTCTGTACGATCACTTCGCTTGTATACAGCTAAGGGAACTTATCCACAGCTGCCATCTTCAGTTTTGGTGGACTATGAGTTCGGTGGTGCAAAACGAGTCAAGGTTGTTTGGGAGGCAATCTCCGAAGAAGATATAGCAAGCTTTCATAAATTTACGGTATCTGGTCATCTTGAGGGGCTGGATATAAAGGCTTCTGCTCAGGTTTGTGTCCAAGGGATTTGCGCTATTGAGCCTGAAAAGGTTTGGACGCTTGTCAAGGAAGTCCCACATTTACCAGATCGAGTCAAGCTAGTCTTATCAGATGGCAGAAGAGATACGGCCAAGGTGACTTGGGATGAACTCGAACCTCAAGTCTATGCTCAGGTAGGAGAAAGTGTGCTCACAGGACAAGTAGCGGGCTGTGAGTTGCCAGCAACAGTCACCATTCATGTGACAGATGTCAGTGTAGATGGGGAAGTTATTTCCGATCAGTGGACAGGATCCAACCTGCCTCTGGTCTTTGCTTCCCATTCAGAGCCGAATCACCCAGCCTCATATCTCAATGACAAGGTTATTGCTCGGAAGAAATCGACAGCCAATACTTGGATTGCCAAGTCAGAGCAAGCCAGCGTGGGTATTCTGTTTGGAGATGCAGGGATTTTAAAACCGCGATTTGTGGATAACCTGACCTTGTATTATGTTGAAAATCAAGAATATGTGGCCGTTGAGCCGACCTTTATCGATTATTATGTAGGGAATGAGCCTGCCTTGCCTCGGACTCCCAACCATTTGGACAAGGATTCTCTACTCAAACAAGAGGAGAATTGGCGCCCTGTATCAGGCATCCGAAAAGTGTCAAGTGACAAGGATGAAGAGCTTCGTTTTGAATTTGATAAGGTGAAGACTTACGCCCTTCGTCTTCGATTTGAAAGTTTGACTAGTCCCCTAGCCTTAACCGAATTGCAAGTATATGCCAAAAAAGTAAAGAAAAGTGTAGATAGGAAGTAGTATGGTAAGAGAAATAAAACCGCATGGGCCCTTGCCTAGTCAGGCCCAGCTAGCTTATTTAGAGGATGAACTAGCAGCCTTTATCCATTTTGGGCCTAATACCTTTTATGACCAGGAATGGGGGACAGGTCAGGAGGAACCTGAACGCTTTAATCCGACCAGGTTAGATGCGCGTGAGTGGGTTCGCGTGCTCAAGGAAACGGGCTTTAAAAAGTTGATTTTGGTGATCAAGCACCACGACGGCTTTGTCCTCTATCCGACAGCTCACACAGATTATTCGGTCAAGGCCAGTCCTTGGAGGAATGGAGAGGGAGACTTGCTCCTTGAGGTGTCCCAAGCTGCCACAGAGTTTGATATGGATATGGGGATCTACCTATCACCGTGGGATGCCCATAGTCCCCTCTATCATGTGGACCGAGAAGCGGACTATAATGCCTATTATCTGGCTCAGCTGAAGGAAATCTTATCAAATCCTGCCTATGGCAATGGAGGGAAATTTGCTGAGATCTGGATGGATGGTGCCAGAGGAGAGGGCGCTCAAAAGGTTAATTATGAATTTGAAAAATGGTTTGAAACCATTCGTGAGCTTCAGGGCGATTGCTTGATTTTTTCAACAGAAGGCACTAGTATCCGTTGGATTGGCAATGAACGAGGGTACGCAGGTAATCCCCTGTGGCAAAAGGTGAATCCTGAAAAATTAGGGACAGAAGCAGAGTTGGGCTATCTTCAGCATGGGGATCCTTCAGGCACGATTTTCTCAATCGGTGAGGCAGATGTTTCCATTCGGCCGGGCTGGTTCTACCATGAAGAGCAGGATCCTAAGTCACTTGAGGAGTTGGTCGAAATCTATTTTCACTCAGTGGGGAGAGGCACACCTCTCTTACTCAATATTCCGCCGAATAAAGATGGGCTCTTTGATGCAAAGGATATTGAACGCCTCTATGAATTTACGGCCTATCGCAATGAGCTCTATAAAGAAGATTTGACTCTGGGAGCTAAGGTATCTGGTCCAGCACTTTCCGCAGACTTTGATTGTCGCCATTTGACAGACGGTCTTGAGACTAGTTCATGGGCAAGCGATGCAGACTTGCCCATCCAACTAGAACTAGACTTAGGGGCGCCTAAAACTTTCGATGTTCTTGAGTTAAGAGAAGATTTGAAGCTGGGGCAACGAATCGCTGCTTTTCATGTGCAAGTAGAGGTGGACGGCGTCTGGCAAGAATTTGGTACGGGCTTCACAGTTGGTCATAAGCGTCTCTTGCGAGGTTCGCTAGTAGAGGCACAGAAGGTGCGCGTAATGATTACAGAGGCACAGGATTTACCTGTACTGACCAAGATTTCACTCTATAAAACTCCTAGCTTAGCAAAAAAAGAAGTTGTTCAGGAACTAGCATTTGCAGAAAAAAGTCTAGCTGTAGCAAAGGGGGAGACTCTTCATTTTAGGATTGAACGTAGTGAAAGTAGTACTCCTCTGGAAGCTAAGATTTCGATTCAACCGGGGACAGGTGTCCATGGTGTTGCCTATCAGGACGAGATTCAAGTCCTTCAATTCCAAGCTGGGGAATGCAAAAAAGATTTGCATCTACCAACCATGTATTTTGCTGCCGACAAGACCTTGGATTTTTATCTGAATCTGACTGTTGATGGACAGTTGGTTGATCAAGCTCATATTTTAGTTGAAACGAGATAAAATATCTTAACAATTCATTTCCTTTTCGAATAAATAGATAGAACCATCGAATCTAGCAAAATTAGATTTAAAACTATGGTATAATAGAAGGAGGAAATGGATGACTTTAAGACATCCGGGCATCAGCCCGACCAATGATTTGGTAGCTAAGAAAATCTTTAGCAATCCAGAAATCACTTGTCAATTTATCCGCGATATGCTGGAATTACCAGCCAAAAATGTGACCATTTTGGAGGGAAGCAATATTCATGTCTTACCTTCCATACCTTACTCGGCGCAGGATTTCTATACCAGTATAGATGTTTTGGCGGAGTTGGACAATGGGACACAAGTAATTATTGAGATTCAGGTGCATCATCAGAATTTTTTCATCAATCGCCTGTGGGCTTACCTTTGCAGTCAGGTCAATCAAAACCTTGAAAAAGTTCGCCAACAAGAAGGCAATACTCACCAGAGTTATAAACATATCGCACCAGTATACGCTATCGCAATCGTGGATAGCAACTACTTTCAAGATGATTTAGCCTTTCACAGTTTTAGTATGCGAGAGGATACGACAGGTGAGGTCTTAACCATCACAAACAATGGACAAGAAAACCATCTGGTTAAGATGGCATTCTTGGAATTA